>JBEKUQ010000352.1:0-4229 GCA_049514835.1 Verrucomicrobiota bacterium
CCAGAACAGCTCCGTGCCGGCGAAAATCACGGCCGACAGCCAGGCGACCGCCGGGTCAAACAAGCGGCGGGCCACTCGAAAGAGGATGAGGACGGCGACAAAAAAGAGCAGTTCATTGACGGCCCGAATCCATAATTCCGGCTCGTAGGACCAGCGTTGTTTTGCATCCGCCTTGAAGTGGAACGGCAGGATTTTCATCAGGCCCGCCAGGAGAAAGGGGTAGGCGGGCGGATTGCTCAAATCCGGCACCGCCTGTTGCAGCACCTGTTGTGCGCGGGCGGGATCGCCTTGCTGCAACAGGTGCAGGCAAAAGGGGCGGATCGACTCCGTGGCATAGCCTTTGCCCTCGGCCAATTGCCGGGCCAGATGGGCCGACTCCATGGCTTCCGGGTCGGAAAAGTTTTGAGATCGGCTGAAATTGAAAAACATCGCCGTCGCCCCGAACCCGAGGATCACACTGGTTCGCAAGAGGATGGCCGCTCCCTTGCCGGTCTCCATCGATTTGATGAATTCCTGGACGCGCTCATAAATTGGTTTTGACATTTTATCCTTCGGGGTGGCAGGCGGTGAAGCACCGGCGGTCAGGAACCGCCGCTGCGATGGCGTTTAAAATCCTTCCAAATGGTAAGAGTGGAGTTTGCGGTGCAGGGTGCGGCGGCTCATCCCCAGTTTTTGGGCGGCCAGCGTGCGGTTGCCGCCGCCCTCCTTCAGCGCGCGGGCGATCAATTGTTTCTCAGCTTCCGCCACCGTGAGGTCCGGTTGGGCCAGCCAGCGGCCGGGTCCGGCCGCAGGGACGGCGGCGCGCAAGGGGGGGGGCAAATCGCGCAGGCCAATGCGGTCGTTGCGGCTCAGGACCACGGCGTGTTCCACGGCCGTGCGCAATTCGCGCACGTTGCCGGGCCAGGCATAGTTCATCAGGGCTTCGAGAGCATCGGGCGTGAAATCGTTCACCTTTTTGTTGTTCTCCGACGCGAATTCGCGCAGGAAGGCCTGGGCCAGCAGCGGGAGGTCCTCCGCCCGCTGGCGCAATGGCGGCAGCGTGATCTCCACCACCCGCAGGCGAAAGTAAAGGTCTTCGCGGAATCTGCCGGCCTTGACTTCCTCCTGCAGGTCCTTGTTCGTGGCGGCGATGAGGCGGGCGTCGGCCGTCAAGGTCTTGTTGGAGCCGACGCGTTCGAAGGTGCGTTCACCGAGGAAGCGCAGAAGTTTGACCTGCAAGGTCGCGTCAATCTCGCCGATTTCATCCAGGAACAACGTCCCCCCTTGCGCCAGCTCGAAGCGGCCGATGCGCTTCTCGTGCGCGCCGGTGAACGCGCCTTTCTCGTGCCCGAAAAGTTCGCTCTCCAAAAGGGTGGGGGAGAGGGCCGCATAATGCACGCTGACCATGGGGTGCGCGGCGCGCGGGCTGAGTTGATGGATGGCGCGCGCCATGAGTTCCTTGCCGGTGCCGCTTTCGCCCAGGAGCAAAACGGTGGCCCGGGTGGGGGCTACTTGCCGCACCATGTCCGCCGCCTCTTTCATCGCGGGGGATTCGGCCACGATGTTTTCCAGGCCGAACTTGGAACTGAGCTGCTGCCGCAGCGCCACGTTTTCCACCTCCAGATTTTGCTGGCGCAAGGCGCGGCTGATGCGCAGTTCCAGTTCGTCAATCTGCAGCCGGCCCTTGGCGATGTAGTCGTCCGCCCCCTCTTTCATGGCTTGGACGGCCAATTCTTCCGAGCCGTAAGCCGTCATCAAAATGCAGACCGGCGCCCGGGCCAGTGATTTGGCGCGCAGGATCAACTTCATCCCGTCCTCCTGCGGCAGGCGGAAATCGCTCAGCAGCACCTGGAAGTTCTCCTCCTCCAACAGGGTCATGGCGGCCTTGGCGTCCTCGGCCACCCACACGTCGTAATGGCCTTCCAGCGCGGCCCGAAGGCCGTCGCGCGTCGGCTTCTCGTCGTCCACAATCAGCAGACGCGGTTTGCTTTCAATTCCGGTGTTCAAGTGTTGTTAAATTCCCATCCATGATTGACGCATTGCTTTCACAAGCAAAACTTCATCTCAGCAGCTTCTGCTGCTTCTCCCGTCGCGGCAGCCAGAGGCGGAAGGTCGCTCCCTGGCCGACCCGGCTCTCCAGTTCGATATGCCCGCCATGCTGTCGGACGATGCGCTGGACAATCATCAAGCCCAGGCCCGTCCCTTTCTTCTTGGTCGTGTAAAACGGCTCAAAAATCTGATTGACCTGATCCGGCGCGATGCCGCCTCCCGTGTCGGCCACGCTCACCCACACCTCTTCGGTGTTCTGGCCGGTCTCCACGGTCAGCGTGCCGCCGGGCGACATGGCCTGCATCGCGTTCTTGATCAGGTTGACCAGCGCTTGTTTGATCTGGCCGGCATCCATCCGCGCGGGCGGCAGACGGCCGGCCAGCCGTTCCTGGATGTTGAGCCGGCGGTTGTCCAGTTCGGGGCGCAGCAATTCCAGCGTCTCCCCAACCACTTCGTTGAGCGAGGCATCCGAGAATTTGGGGGCCGACGGCCGGATGGCCTGGAGAAACTGGGTCACGATGTAATCCAGCCGCGTGATCTCCCCCTTGGCCACGTCCAGATAATGCTCGATCTTCTGTGCCGCGTCGGCGGCTTCCGCGGCCGCCGCGCGGCCGGGGCGGGAAAGGCCGCCCGCCGCGGCGGCGCGGGCGGGCGGGCGCAGTCTTTTGACTTCGCGGCTCATCAACTGCAGATGAATGTGCAGGGCGTTCAGCGGGTTGCCGATCTCGTGCGCCACGCTGGCCGCAAGGAGAGTCAGGGAATACAGCCGCTCGCTCTCGATGGCTTCAAACGTCTTTTGCCGCGCCTCGGTGGCGTCGTGCAGAATCAGCGCCATGCCCGAACCGCCGCGCGATTCCCCGTCCAGCGGCGCGGCGTAAAGCCGCAGGAACCGCGGGCGCGGATACGCCACTTCAAACTCGTGCCGGGCGATGCGCGGCCCGCCTTCGGCCTTCCGCGCCAGGATGCTTTGCCAATCCACTTCCGGCAGAAAGTCCGCGATCGGGCGGCCTTCCACCTCCTCGGGCGGCCAATTGAGCAATTGCGTGATCGCACGGTTGAAATAGATGACGCGGCCCTGTTCATCGAGCACCAGCACGCCGTCCTCGATGGCATTGAACAGGGTCTCCAGGAAATTGCGCTCGCGCGCCAGCCGTTGCACGACTGTTTGCAGCCCTTCGGTATCCAGCCGCCCGATGCGGCCCAGCACCTTGTCCAGAAAGCTCGATTTAGAAGCCATTTTCTTTCGCGGGTCATTATGGCACAGTCCTGGGAGTGGAGGGAATGAAAAAGTTGGTGATTCTGAATGATAACAGGATTGGACATTCCTTGTTATCAATGGTAGCGTGCAACGCCATGAATGTATCTTTAACTCCCGAGCTGGAAATGCTGGTCACGCGCAAAGTCCAAAGCGGGCTGTATCAATCCGCCAGCGAGGTCGTTCGCGAGGGCCTTCGGCTCTTGGAGGAGCAGGACTGCCTCCGCGAGCTTCATCTTGACGAGGTGCGAAAAAAAATCCAAGCCGGCCTTGACCAACTGGATCGGGGCGAGGGCATTCCAGGCGACTTGGTCTATGCGGATATGAAAAAAAGAAGCGCGGAGTTCCGCAAAACCGGGCGATGAGCGATTACCTCATTGCCCCTGCCGCCCGCACTGACTTGGAGGAGATTTGGAGTTACATCGCGATTGACCTTCAGAACGCCGATGCAGCCGATGGCGTGCGCGATGAACTTTTCGATGCCTTGGGCAAGTTGGCCCGAACGCCTGGTATCGGTCATTTCCGCCGCGACCTGGCGGGTGAGCCGCTTCGTTTTTGGTGTGTGCGGAGTTACCTCATCATTTACCGCAGCGAGAAGCGGCCTGTAGAAATCGTGCGCGTCCTTTACGGAGCGCGCGACGTGCAGGCGATCCTCGGCGGAAAAGCCGCGCCTCCCAAGCCGGAAGAGTGAGTCTTCCGGAGATCTGCGTTCGCGCAGCGGCAAGTCCGCCGTTAGACAACAGCCTTCAGCATTGGTCAACCTCTGGAACAAACAATAATGCCAGAAACTTGTTTGACATAAAGAAGTTCATAAGTAATGTCACCTATATGAAGCAGGCGTTTTCACGGGCTTTCTCAAGGAAGGCGACGCGGGGCCTCGCGGCCCTGGGCCTGGCGGTCTTCCTGCTGCTTCAGGCGATGGTCACTTTCCCCGGCCTGCACGCCC
>JBEKUQ010000353.1:0-4208 GCA_049514835.1 Verrucomicrobiota bacterium
CGGCGGGCAGAGGACTGCCCGCCCTACCGCCCATGACCGGCGCATTACTCCGACAACACATAATTTCGGGAATGCGTTTCCCGGCAGGAGTTGCTCTTACTTGACACAAGATCTGAGCAATAATGAAGAATTTTGACAGCTCCCTGATTGGAGCGCGCGCGGGGGGCTTCCTGGCCCCGTCTCGTTTGGCGTCTGCGAAGAACCGGCTTCTGGAGGCGCCAACCGGAGGAAATGAACGAAGCGCTTCTCCCGCGCCGCTTTTCCGTTGCTGGTTTGCCGCTGCGGCCTTACTATCGCCCGAACAATAAACTGGTTCAGCGCCCATGCCCTGGCCGGCTTCAATAAACCGATGAATGCGGTCACGCTCGATTACTCCGCCGCCGTTTTGGGCGGCGTCATCGCGTTGATTGCCGCCATCCGGGAGCGGCGCTCCTTGGCGGGCTGGTTCTTTGTGGCCGGCATGGTCTTGCTCTCCTGTGAAAGTGTGTTCTCCGGCCTCGCCGCTGTGTTCCCCAATGAGGCCGCGCGTTGGGAGAATTGGGCTCTGCTCGCCATGTCGCTGTTGCCGGGAACGTGGCTTTGCTTCAGTCTCAGTTACGCGCGGGGCAATTATGGGGAGTTCCTGGGCCGATGGCAGGTGGCGTTGGCCGCCACGTTCCTCATCCCGTTGGGCATGGCGATCTATAAAGGCGGCCGGCTGGTGGCTGGGCAGATTCCTTTGGCCGGAACCACGCAATGGCAGTTCCCTTTGACCCTCGCCGGCTGGACCTCGTATATGATGTGCCTGTTGGCCGCGGTGGTGATTCTGATGCAATTGGAAAAGACCTTTTGGGCCTCGGTCGGGACGATGCGATGGCGGATCAAATTCATGATGCTGGGCCTGGGTCTGCTCTTTGCCGTCAGAGTTTATACGGCCAGCCAAGCCCTGGTGTTTCCGAATCATATTCCGGTGAACGGCGCCTCGGTTACCGTGATCGGGCCCCAAAGTTCCGCCGCGACAATCAACGCCACGGCCTTGCTGCTGGCCTGCCTGTTGATGCTCCGTTCCCTGTTCCGCCGCTCCTCGCAGGTGGCCGTTTATCCTTCCCATGCCAATCTCCACAAATCGGCCGCCGCCTTGGTCGCGGGCCTTTATTTGCTCATCGTGGGAGTGCTGGCCAAGGTGGTGCAGTGGCTCGACTTGACCACTTCCTTCCCGCTGACGGTGTTTTTTATCATGATGGCCTTGGTGGGCGTGACGGTCCTGCTCCTGTCCGACCGGGTGCGATTGCACTTCCGGCGCCTGATCAGCCGATATTTGCAGCGGCCCCTTTATGATTACCGCACCGTCTGGAGGCGTTTCACCGAAGGCACCACCAGCCGGGTCACACAACAAGAACTCTGCCAGGCCTCCGTCAAGCTCGCCGCCGATCTTTTCCAGGCCCTTTCCGTCAGCATCTGGGTGTTGGATGACAAGAAGGAGAATCTGGCCTTGGCCGCCTCCACCTCGGTCTCCGCCCCGATGGCGCAGAAACTCCAGCCCAGCCGGGAGGAAGCCTCCGCGGTGATCCAGGCCATGCGCCATCGCCTGGAACCGGTGGATGTGGAGTACAGCGGCGAGAATTGGGCGGTCACTTTGCGCCGTTGCCATCCCTCCGAGTTTGAGGAAGGCGGCAGCCGCGTTTGCGTGCCGATGGTCGCGCTGGGCGAACTGCAAGGACTTATGTTGTTGGGCGACCGCGTGGGCGGGGCGCTCTTTTCTCTCCAGGATTACGACCTTCTCAAATGCGTCGGCGACCAGATCGCCGCCAGCCTGCTCAATTGCCAGCTCTCCCAGAAGTTTCTGCAGGCCAAGGAACTGGAGGCCTTTCAGACCATGTCCGCCTTCTTCGTCCATGACTTGAAGAACACCGCCTCCACCCTCAATTTGATGCTGAAAAACCTGCCCGTCCATTTCGACAATCCGGCCTTCCGCGAGGATGCTTTGCGGGGCGTCGCCAAATCCGGTCAGCACATCAATAATTTGATCGGGCGCCTCAGTGTGCTGCGCCACGACCTGCGGATCCACCCCGAAATCTCCGATCTCAATGATTTGGTTTCCAAAATCCTGGCCAGTTGGAAAGGCTCCCCCTCCATTCAACTCGCCTCCCACCTCGGCCCCATCCCCCAATTCCTTTTTGACTCTGAACAGATTCACAAGGTCGTGACCAACCTCGTCCTCAACGCCACCGATGCCGTCCCGCCCAGCGGCCACGTCCGGGTCCAGACCGCCAGGAGCGACGACTGGGTGGTGCTGACGGTGGCGGACGACGGTTGCGGCATGGCGCCGGAATTTATCAGCGGCTCCTTGTTCCGGCCCTTTCAAACCACCAAAAAAGAAGGCTTTGGCATCGGCATGTTCCAGAGTAAGATGATCGTTGAGGCGCATGGCGGGAGAATCGAAGTGGAAAGCCAACTAAACCAAGGCACCACCTTCCGGGTGCTTTTGCCCGCCCGACAGAACAAATGACCAAAGCGAAATTACTTATTGTTGAGGACGACGAGGAAATACGCACCCAGATGAAATGGGCGCTGGCCAACGACTACGACATTGTCCTGGCCGGCGCGCGCGCCGGCGCGCTGGAGGCCTTTGCCGCCGACCACCCCCTGGTGGTCCTTCTGGATTTGGGCCTGCCGCCCCGCCCCGCCGACCCGGACGAAGGCCTGGCCACCCTGGCCGAGTTGACCGCCTTGGACAGCCTGACCAAGATCATCGTCATCACCGGCCAGGGCGAAAAGGGCATCGGCCTGCGCGCCATCGGGGGAGGCGCCTACGATTTTATGGCCAAGCCGGTCGAAATGGAGGAATTGAAGATTCTTCTCAAGCGCGTCTTCCATGTGGCGCAACTGGAAATGGAAATCCGCCGCATGCAGCAGGAGGCGCGCCCCGACCTCTTCGAGGGCATGCTCGGCACCAGCGACGCCATGCGCAGCCTGTTTGACACCATCCGCAAGGTGGCCACGACCGACGCCCCGGTCCTGCTTTTGGGCGAGAGCGGCACCGGCAAGGAAATGGCGGCCCAGGCCATCCACCAGTGCAGCCCGCGCAAAAAGGGGCCCTTTATTGCCATCAATTGCAGCGCCATCCCCGAAACGCTTTTGGAAAGCGAACTGTTCGGACACGAAAAAGGCTCCTTCACCGGCGCCCACACCCAGCGGAAGGGTCGCTTTGAATCCGCCATTGGCGGCACGCTTTTTCTCGATGAAATCGGCGAAATCCCGCTCCCGCTCCAGGTCAAACTCCTCCGCTTCCTCCAGGAGCAGTGCATCGAACGGGTCGGCGGCCGCCAGCCCATCCCCATTGATGCCCGCATCATCACCGCCACCAATGCCGACCTGAAAAGAGGCCTGGTCAATGGCACTTTCCGCGAGGATTTGTTTTACCGCCTCGCCGTCGTCAAAATTGCCCTGCCCCCGCTCCGGGAACGGGAGGACGACATCCGGTTGCTGGCCCAATACTTCTTGCACCGCTTCGCCGAACAGGCCGGCAAACCCGGTTTGGCCTTCGACCAGGAATCCATGCGCGCCTTGTCCCGCAACCCCTGGCCCGGCAACGTCCGCCAGTTGGAGAACTGCATCCGCCGGGCCGTCATCATGACCGAGCGAAAACGCCTGACCGTGCATGACCTGGAATTGCCAGCAGCCGCCCCCGGCGCCGGCGTCGCCACCCTCAAAGAAGCGCGGGAGCGCCTCGAAAAAGAAATGATTCAAAACGTCTTGCGCCGCCATGGCGGGAAGATTGCTCCCGCCGCCGTCGAGTTGGGCGTTGGCCGCCCCACCCTTTACGACCTCATGGACAAGTTGGGCATCCCGCGAGAGTAATCCCACGCCGGCCCTCCTTGCCGCCTTTCCCAATAGATCGTTTGTCAAAAGGACACTTGCGCATCGCCCCTCCTGTGTTAAGGTTGGCGCGGACCGCGAGACACAGAACAGTAAATTATAATAATTCGTGGCAACGCCACGACTCAAAAAGCCAATGACCACTTCTCGTGCCCTTCTGCCGGTTGCGCCAGCCCTTGCCTTGTCCATTTCCCCCAGCCTCAACGCCGGAGCGGGATTCAATGACGGCGATTTCACAACTTACAACTGGACGCCCTGGTTGCTTCAGGATACCACCGCCGGCCATACCGCCAGCTTCACCGCCGGCGAGCAGCTCACGGGCGGCTTTGGAACGGCAGCTTACCGGTCCA
>JBEKUQ010000354.1:0-4195 GCA_049514835.1 Verrucomicrobiota bacterium
TTTCCAGACGATGGGAAACGGCTCCCCCCAGTAGCGCTGGCGGCTGAAGAGCCAGTCGCGGAGTTTATAGTTGACTGTTTTCTTGCCCAGGTGCTTTGCTTCCAGCCAGGCGGTGATTTTCTTCTTGGCGCCGGGCGTGGGCAGGCCGGTGATGGAGACTTCCGGTCCGGCGGAATTTACGGAGGTTCCGTCCTCCACGAAACCGCGCCAGTCGGTTTTCGGGTCCGGCGGCTGGACGACCTGGACAATCGGCAAATTGAATTTGGTGGCAAATTCAAAATCGCGCGTGTCATGCGCCGGCACGGCCATGATCGCGCCGGTGCCGTAAGAGGCCAGCACGTAATCGGCAATCCAGACCGGAATTCTCTGATTGTTGACAGGATTGATCGCGCAGGCGCCGGTGAAGACCCCGGTCTTTTCCTTGGCCAGTTCGGTGCGTTCGAGATCGGATTTGCCGGCGGCGTAGGCCTGGTAATCCGCCACCGCCTTCTGTTGTTCCGGCGTGGTGAGGGATGCCACCAAATTGTGTTCCGGCGAGAGCACCATGTAAGTCGCGCCAAACAACGTGTCCGGTCGGGTGGTGAACACACAAATCTTTGAATGCGCAATCCGCAATCCGCAATCCGCAATTGGAAACTCCACTTCCGCGCCCTCGCTGCGCCCGATCCAGTTGCGCTGCATTTCCTTGAGCGAGTCGCTCCATTCGATTTCCTCCAGGCCCTCCAGCAGGCGTTCCGCGTAGGCGGTGATGCGCAGCATCCATTGGCGCATCGGCTTGCGCACGACGGGGAAGCCGCCGATGTCGCTCTTGCCATCCACCACTTCCTCGTTGGCCAGCACTGTGCCCAGTTGCTCGCACCACCAGACCGGCGCTTCGGTCACATAAGCCAGCCGGCGATTGTCCCGATGGGCACGCCGCGCCTCCGGCGACGGGCTGCCCGGCGGATCCGGCAAAGTCTCGATCGGCTCGGCCTTGTTGCTGGCCGGGTTGAACCATGAATTGTAAAGCTGCAAAAAAATCCATTGCGTCCATTTGAAATAGCCGGGATCGGTCGTGTCAATGACGCGGCTCCAATCGTAGCTGAAACCCAGCGCCTTGATTTGCCGCTTGAACACCGCGATGTTCGCCTCCGTGGTTTGCCGGGGATGCTGCCCGGTGCGGATGGCGTATTGCTCGGCGGGCAGTCCGAAGGCGTCCCATCCCATCGGATGCAACACGTTGAACCCCCGGGCGCGCCGATAGCGGGCCAGGATGTCCGTCGCCGTGTAACCCTCCGGATGCCCGACGTGCAGCCCGGCCCCGGACGGATAGGGAAACATGTCAAGTATATAATACTTCGGCGGCAACTCTCCCGCCCCAACCACCCCCTCCAACCCATGCCTTTTCGCAAAGGGATGCCCCGCCGGAATCGCCTCCCGCGGGTTCCACGCGCGGAACGTCGCCTGCGCGTCCCAATGACGCTGCCACTTGTCTTCGATCAAATGAAAGGGATACTGCCGTCGCATCTTGGCCCTATTCTTTCCCCTTTGGGATCACGCCTTCCTCGATCAGCTTCTTCAGCTTGGGGGTGATGACGAACTGGCAGTAACCGTTCTTGTTCTTGTTCAAATTGTAATAATCCTGGTGATAATCCTCCGCCGGATAAAACGCCTTCAGCGGCACGATCTCGGTGACAATCGGGTCCTTGAACCGTTTGGCCGCCCGGGCCTTGGACTCCTCGGCCACTTTTTTCTGCGCATCGTTGGCGTAGAGGATGATCGAGCGGTATTGCGTCCCGGTGTCGGCGCCCTGGCGGTTCAGCGTGGTGGGATCGTGGGCCTCCCAGAAAATCTCCAGCAGCTTGTCATAAGAAAGGACCGCCGGATCAAAAGCAATCTGGATCACTTCCGCGTGGCCGGTGCTGCCGGTGCAGACCTGTTCATAGCTGGGATTGGGCACCGCGCCGCCGGCAAAACCGGAAGCAACGGATTTGACCCCGGGGATGCGTTGAAACACCGCTTCCGCGCACCAAAAACAGCCGCCGCCGATGGTGGCGGTTTCCAATTTGGCCGGCGCGTTGCTCGATTGAGCTTGGGCGTTCATAATGGGGGCCAGCAAGCCGGCGAGGGCGAAGGCGGCGAGCAGCGCGCGCCACCGGCCCGGCTTGTCCGGGTAAAAGCCAGTTCGATTCATGTCATCCTTTCCAGCATGGGCAAATCGGGACCAGATTGCAAATCATTCATGCGGGGAACAACTTACCGCAAAGATTGCAAATCTTTCATGGCGGAATGAACTTAGCCCAAAGTAAGGATTTGGCAAAATTGGCATTTTCCGCTTTGAAATCGCGCCGCTTTCTGCCATGCTAAAAGGCGCATGAAAACCAGTTTTTCCCTGACGCTGCTGCTCGCCGCCATTGTTGCCGCAAAGGCCGGCCAAGCAATCATCACCACCGGCCCGCAGGACCTGACCATCAACGCCGGTTCAACCGCCGATTTCATCGTAACCGCCAGCGGCGCAACCAGTTATCAATGGGTATTTCAAGGGACCAACATCACCGGGGCGACCAACAAAGAACTCAATTTCAGCGACGTCAGCACCAACCAGGCCGGCGCTTATTCGGTGATAGTTTATTTCAGCGGCACCAACCTCACCAATTCGGCCAACCTGACCGTCCTCCAAGGAACCATCGTTGAATTCCAAATCTCCGGTTTTGCCACCGGCCCGAGCAACGTGCTGGTGGAACTCTTCGATCACGACAAGCCGGCCACGGTGCAGAATTTCCTGCACTACATCATATCCGACAATTACACTTTTTCGAACGCGTTTGTGCCGGGCGATGACACGCATACGTATTCCACGGGCATTTACTCGAACATGTTTTTTGACCGGCTCATTCCCGGTTTTGTGCTGCAAGGCGGCGGTTGGGCCGCGGGAAATCGTACGACGAACATATTGTATGCCAATTCCATAGCGAACATATACACCGGGTTGAACTTCAAGCCGCCGTTTCCGCAAGAGCTGGCCAGCGAGTTTTATGCGGGGCCGAAGGTGAGCAACCGGCAGGGAACCATGGCCATGGCCCTGCCCCCCGGCAACGTCAATGGCGCCAGCAGCGCCTTTTTCTTCAACCTGGTGGACAATCCTTTTCTGGACGTTTACACCAATGGCGGCGGCCCCTTCACCGTCTTCGGGCGCGTTCTGAGCGGCAGCGAGGTGCTGGCCTACTTCAATAATACCAATGCCTTCTTCAAGCGGTCATTCAGCGGGACGCCAACCCACAACATTTTTACCAACGGCATCTTCGACTTCCAGCTTCTCAATCCGACCGACACGACGGAGTTGACGGATCTGCCGGTTAATTACCACCGCACCAATTATCCGGCCAACAGCAATCTGTTCTTCGTGGATTTCAGTTTCCCGGCTGCCAACGCGCAGCCGGTCATTGACGCTACCCCACCCACGGCAGCCATCACTGTTCCACCCGCCGATGTCGTGCTGACCAACGGAATTTCGTTGACGGCGCAAGGAACGGCCCAAGATGATTTTGGATTGGCGCAGGTTCAATTTACGCTGCTGCCGCTGAATGGCGCCACCAGCGGCACCTCTGGATTTGCCATCGGCACCACCAACTGGTCGTACCCCGAAGGCGTGCTCCAACCGGGCGTCTATAACCTCGTCCTGACCAGCCAGGATGGCGCGGGGAACCTGAGCAGCGAGATTCAACAACCAATGATTATCACGGCGGTCCTCACCAACGGCGATGGCGTCGTGGCCGCGACCAACGTGATCAACCGCAGCTACACCGCAAATGCCTTCGGCGCCAATTTGAGGGCCAACACCAATTACGCCTTTGGCGCCCAGCCCGCTCCAGGCTGGGTTTTCGTCAATTGGCGGTACGGAACCAATACTTCCTTCACTCCAAACCTCACCCTCAAATTCGGCACCAACATGGTTCTGACGGCCAATTTCGTGTCCAACAGCGTTGTCAACGGCATGGCCTTTAGCTATCCGCCAGTCGGGGGAAATACGACCAACGGCAATTTCTCCATCGCTGGCGTCATCTCCAGCGGACTCCTCACCCCGCCCGTCACCGTCACCTGCCGCCTTTTTTCTCAGACCAACCAGCAACTCGTCGGTTCCGTGCGGCAGCTCAAGGCCACCAACACCTGGGCCTTCCCCGTCACCAACCTGGCGCTGGGAGAGTATTATGCGGTG
>JBEKUQ010000355.1:0-4190 GCA_049514835.1 Verrucomicrobiota bacterium
GCAGCAATTGGTGGCTTTGAGCATTTACGCGGGTGACAACCGGGATAATCTTCCCGACGGATCGGGTGGCAATTGGTGTTGGGATATGGACGCCTACCTGGCAAACATACTGCTGGCCAATGGAACGACAAAGAACACTTGGTTTGACCCGGGGACAGAACCGAAATTCGGCCCGATTGACTGGTTTGGCCCTTTGCCGGGCGGATCCTCCGCCCCCCTGTGGCTTTACGAAGCCCCCGACCCGGACCCCGGTGCAACACCCGGTTCAGGATTCAGGGTTATAGGATATGCCCAGACTTTTTTTGGCACGGCGGCCTACTCGGGCAGCTATGTAACGAACACCAACCTAAAGCTCGCCGAGACCACGACGCCAGGCACCACTATGTTTGGAGCATTTCCGGGCGGCGTCCCGGTGGGACCCTTCTCCCAACGCGTCCTCACGGCCTGTGCCACCCTCAACAACACTGGCAACAGCGATGTTTTTGCCACGATGCAAACCTACAATTGGATTGACGTTGACGGCGGCTATACTTACGCCGGCGTTGCCAAAGGCCACATCAGCGCGCACCTGAAAAGCGCGACCCTTCCCGACGGCGGGTTTTATGGAGCGGTGGACGGCCACGTCGAGTGGCGCCGCTTCCAGCAAATGATCTGCCGCACCTCTTCTGGTCCGTATTTCTATTATTGAGCGGCAAAAAAACGATGGGCAAATTGACAAGGGAATGCGTCCGCCCTGCCGGAAAGGCCGTGCCAAACGAGATCAGAGCGGATGCAATTCCCCAATCACCAGGTCCATCCGCGCTATTTTCTTGGCGGAGGCGGCTTTTACAGCGATGCTTTGGCAGTGGTTGATCAAGCCAGGTTTCCAAGCAACTGATCCAACTACGCCGCCCAGGAAATGCAACCGCCCCGCTCCAAGGGTTCGTCCTCAGGCGACCAATCGGCGCGCGCCGCCAGAGCGCCGATGTCGCGCCGGAGGCTCTGGCTTTTTCGCCTGGCGGCGGCCCTTCTGGGGCCTGTGCTGCTGTTGCTGGTTGTAGAGGCCGGCTTGCGCCTGGCGGGGGCCGGCCACCCCACGTCCTTCTTTCTGCCGATGCGGATCAATGGGAAGGATTGCCTGATCGAAAACGACCGCTTCGGCTGGCGTTTTTTCGGCCCGGAAATGGCGCGCAGCCCATTTCCACTGGTCATTCCCAAGATCAAGGCACCCGATACGATCCGCGTTTTCGTCTTTGGCGAGTCGGCGGCTTACGGCGATCCCCAGCCTGAATTCGGCCTGTGCCGGGTTTTGCAGGCCATGTTGGAGGGGCGTTACCCGGACCAACATTTTGAAGTGGTCAATACAGGCATGACGGCGATCAATTCCCATGTCATCGTCCCGATTGCCAAGGATTGCGCGGCGCAACACGGCGACTTCTGGGTAATCTATATGGGCAATAATGAAGTGGTGGGGCCGTATGGTTCCGGGACGGTCTTTGGCCCCAAAGCCGCCAATTTGGCGCTGGTCCGGGCCGGCGTGGCTTTCAAGGCGACGCGCCTTGGCCAGGAACTGGGCAGCCTGGTCCGCCATTTTCAAAAACGGCCGGTCAACGAAAGCGAGTGGGGCGGCATGATCATGTTCCTGCATAACCATGTGCGCCAGGACGACCCGCGCATGGCGGTGGTCTATGGCAGCTTCGAACGCAACCTGAACGATATTATTGACTATGGCCTGCGCCGCGGCGCGAAAATCGTGGTGAGCACCGTCGCCCGCAATCTCATGGATTGCGGCCCCTTCGCTTCGGAGCATCGGCCGGGATTGACCGCTGAGGAATTATCCCGCTGGGATGGTTTTTACCAGGCCGGGATCCAGGCGCAGCAGGCGGGCCGGGCGGCGGAAGCAATGGACTCTTTTGCGCAAGCGGCCAAGATTGACGATGCTTTTGCCGAGGTTCACTTTCGCCAGGGCCAATGTTCCCTGGTTCTGGGACAGGATGGGGAGGCACTGCGGCAGTTTAACCTGGCCTGCGATCAGGATGTTCTCCGGTTCCGCGCCGACAGCCGCATCAACCAAATCATCCGGCAGGCCGCGTCCAACCGCGAGCGGGACGGCGTGCATTTGGTGGACTCGGAGGCCGCGATGGCCCGGCAAAGCCCGCACGGCATCACCGGCCGGAAATTCCTCTACGAGCATGTCCATCTGAACTTTGAAGGCAACTATCTGGTGGCGCTGGCTCTGGCGGAACAAGTGGCACAGGGATTGTCCGCGGGCGCGTCCCGCCCCTGGCCCACCGCGGAGGATTGCGCGCGGCGGCTGGGGTGGACCGATTCCACGCGGCGCGCCGGCGAGATGGACATTCTCAGCCGCCTCAATGATCCTCCCTTCTCCCAGCAAGTCAATAATAGGGAACAATATCAGCTTTTGCGCCGGCAGGTGGAACAACTGCTGCCCGCAACCCGGCCGGACGCTCTGCGCCAGGAAGAAGTCCTGACCAAGGCCGCGGCCGCGGCCGCGACCAATGACTGGATTCTGCAGGAAAACCTGGCGTTCCTCCAGCAGAAGATCGGGGACGCGGCCGGCGAGGTGGAATCATTGCAGCGGGTGGTGGGCCTGCTGCCGCACAGCCCCGATGCGTGGCGGAGTTTGGGAGTGGCGCTGGAGGGAGTCAAACGCGACGAGCAAGCCATCTCCGCCTTTCAACAGGCCATCCGGCTGAATCCTGGCGCGGTGGAGGCCATGAACAGTCTGGCGGTGTTGTATGCGCAACTGGGCCGCAACGAAGAAGCCGCCGCAGAGTTCCGAAAAGTATTGCGGCTCAAACCTTACTGGGGGCCGGCGCATCTGGGTCTGGGCAAAGCGCTCGAGGCCGCGGGCAAACTCGAGGAAGCAAACCAACAATTCCAGGAATCCCTCGTCAACCGGGTCAAAACCCCGGAGTCATTCAGCGCGCTAGGAAAGTTTTCCTTCAGCAAAGGCTGGTACGAGGCCGCCGTCACCAATTTCACCGATTCCCTCCTGCTCAATCCGGCCGATCCCGAGGGGCAGGTCAATCTCGGCCTGAGCTTGATCAAGCTGGGGCGGCATGAGGAAGCCAAAGCTCATTACGCGGAAGCGGTGCGATTGGATCCGAAGTTCGCCGAGGCCCACTTTTCCCTTGGTTTGGAAATGGGACGGGAGGGCGACGCGGCCGGCGCGACGCAGGAGTTCGCGCAGGCGGTGCGGCTGAAGCCGGGATTGCTGGAGGCCCGTCTGAATTTGGGAATCGCGCTGTTCAACCAGCATCGCAACCAGGAAGCGCTGGCACAGTTTGAGGAGGTGCTGCAAGAGCACTCCACCAATGCCGTGGCGCTCAAATATGTGAGTATCCTTCGCACCAATACCCCCGCCCCGTCCGGCAACCAGTAAACCACACGGGACTTCTGCAAGACCGGTTTCACGGTGGTCGCTGCGGTCTATGACCCCCGCAAACCGAGGAAAATCATAGTATGGCGGCGGTCATAGGCCGCCACTACAGGAGTCTTGCAGAGGTTTCCACATTCGCAAAATGGCGGTCTTTTTGCGCGAAGTGGCGTTGTTTCCGGGTGCGGACGCCGGTAATCTTCACGCGGTTGGAAGTTTGCAGGCGGTGGTTTGGCTGGCTTAGGCAGGCTCGGATGGGGGTGGGGCTGTCCCCGCTCCTCTTGCTTTGTCCGACCGCAGATTTGAGGCGCCGCGCCATGCCCGCAAAACGATCGCCGTGAACTGCCAAAGACATAAGCTTTTGAAAACTTCCACTCTGCTTTTGGCGTTGGTTTGCGTGCTGGGCATCACGACGGCGCCCGGGCAGACGATCAACTTGACCCACCGCTACAGTTTTAACGGCAACGCGAACGATCTGGTCGGCACGGCCAACGGGACGTTGCAGGGTGGGGCCATCATTTCGAACAACGCCCTGGTGCTGGATGGCGTCAACAGTTATCTGGCGCTGCCGGCCAACATCGCCACCAATTACACGGCCATCACCCTGGAGGCGTGGGTCACCGATAATGGCAGCGGAGCCTGGGCGCGCATCTTTGATTTTGGCAACAACACCGCCGATTACATGTTTCTGGCGCTGCCGGCCGGCGGCGGCAATCTGCGCGGCGCTTACACCACAGGCGGCAACGGGGCGGAACAGGTTCTGCAGTGGCCCGGTGGCCGGCCGGCGGCCGGCCAGGAATCTCACATCGTG
>JBEKUQ010000356.1:0-4188 GCA_049514835.1 Verrucomicrobiota bacterium
GTAGAACATGACGCGCACTGGCTTGTAGCCGGCGTCCCGGATGGCTTGCATCCGCGTATGTTCCTTCGTGATATGATCGCCGTCCGTGGTTGCGTCCCGCCATTTGATTTCCAGGGCGTCCGTTCCGACGAGGCAATCAATCTGGAATGTTTTCGGTCGTTGGCCGCGCGTGTTCGGCACGCGCACCGAACCGGAGTCGGGGAATTTGCTCTTGAAACAAAGCTTGGCTGCTTCCTCGAGAAACGAACCGGCGTACTTATAGAGAAACCGGCCCTTGTTTTGATAAACGTCTATCAGCTTTCCTTCGCCTTCCGAAATGCCGAGCACCCGATAAATGAGAACATGCGAGCGGTCATCCTGTTCCATATCCGCCACGCGTTCATCCATGCTGCGCTTCAACTCGGCGGCATAACGGTCAGCCAGCGCTCGGATTGCCTCTTTCATATTTGCATCGCTGGCGTTGTTTGACTGCCAAAGACTGAAAATCGGCTGGCAGCGATCATTTCCCGAATCTTATACCTGTTTGACGTCTCGCGTAAAGGATGAGCTGAGCGACAGAAGCCAACCCCTATCCGCGTCCATCCGCATCCATCCGCGGTTTTTTCATGCCTCCGGGGAGCACATGCGCCCCCGCATGTGGCGATCGGCGCCCTCGCCGGCCGCTTCTTCCTTTTCGCTACGAAATGCCCCGCCTAATCAAACGCGTGCCCCGCGCAACACAGCACGTCCCGCACCTTGTGCCGCACCAGTTCCTTGACGCGCGCCCGCGCCGGGCCGAGATACTTGCGCGGATCAAACTCCTTCGGGTTTTCAAAAAAGCACTTCCGGATCGCCGCCGTCATGGCCAACCGCAAATCCGTGTCAATGTTCACCTTCGTGCAACCCACCCGCCGGGCGATTTCGATGTCCGCCTCCGGCACCCCCGCCGTGTCCTCGCCCAGTTTGCCGCCGTACTTGTTGATTTCCTGCACCAGGTCCTTCGGCACGCTCGATGCGCCGTGCAGCACCAGCGGATAATCCCCCATGCCGGCGTCCAGCAGCGCCTTCTTGATGGCTTTCAGACGCTCCAAATCCAGGTGTTGCGCCCCTTTGAATTTATACGCGCCGTGCGAATTGCCGATGGCCACCGCCAGCGAATCCACCCCGGTTTGGCGCACGAACTCCACCGCTTCGTCCGGGTGCGTGTAAGCGCCGCCCTTGGAATAGCCGCCTCCTTCCTCCCCCTCGTCGTGCTGGGCGCCCACCAGCATGCCCAACTCGCCTTCCACCACGCATCCGTGCGCGTGCGCGTATTCGACCACGCGCCGGCTCACCTCCACGTTCTTGGAAAAAGGTTCGTGGCTCCCGTCAATCATCACGCTGGTAAAACCCTCGTCAATGCACTCCTTGCACAGCTCGAAGCTGTCCCCGTGATCCAGGTGGACGGCCAGCGGGATGTTGCTGGTGGACACGCCCGCCTCGATCAACTTCTTCAGATACACCGGGTTGGCATATTGCCGGGCGCCTTTGGAGATTTGCAGGATCGAGGGGGCCTTCTCCTCCTCGCAGGCCTCGACGATGGCCTGCAGCAGCTCCATGTTGTTTACGTTGAAAGCCCCCACCGCGTATTTTCCCTTGAGGGCTTTGGCGAACAGATCTTTGGTGTGTGTCAATGGCATATTTCAATGGCGACCGCGTGGTTTTGCGTTCGTTGACGGGCAGTATAGAAAAGGGCGGGAGGAATGTAAAGCCAGGATCCAGAATTCACGATGGATACCATTTGATTTTCACCCCGTTTGCTGCTCGTATCTCTCCATGCAAATGGATTTCGCCGTTTCTGGGCTTTGGCAGCGGGAATTCGACGACGCCGGGATGCGCGACTGGGCCATCGAGCTGCGCCAGCAGTTGCGCGCCCCCAAGGTGTCCCTGGGGCTGGTCTTTATGACGCCCCGGTTCTTCCCCGCCGCCGCCCAGATTCTCGAATTGATCCGCGTGCATGGCCAGGTGCCGCTCCTGGCCGGCTGTTCCAGCTCCGGCCTCATTGTCGGCGGACGGGAGTGGGAGGAGAAACACGGCGTGGCCCTGTCCCTTTTCGCCTTGCCGGGAGCGGAATTGCGCGCCTGGCATTTCAACCAGCAGCAGGTCGAGGAGGCCGCCGGTCCCGCTTACTGGCGCCTGAAAACGGGCCTGGCCCCGGACCAAATGAATGGCTGGCTCGTTTTCGCCGACCCATTCCACCTCGACGCCGAGGCCTTTCTGCGCGGATGGAATGCCGCCTTTCCGGGCCGGCCGGTCGTGGGCGGCCTGGCCGGCGGCAACCCTGCCGACCAGGCGACGCAGGTTTATTTAAATGGCGGCGTTTTTCAGGAGGGCGGCGTGGCGCTGGGGGTGGGCGGCGCGGTGGAATTGCTGAGCATGGTTTCGCAGGGTTGCACCCCCATCGGCGAGTGCTGGATTATCACCAAGGCCGAGGGCAATTTCATTCACCAAATCGCCAACCGGCCCGCCTATGAAGTCCTGGCCGAGACCTTCGGCAATCTTTCCAGCCGCGAACAATTGCAGGCGCGCGGCAACTTGTTCATCGGCCTGGTGGTCAACGAATACCTGGAAGAATTCCACCGCGGCGATTTCTTGGTGCGCAACATCCTGGGCGCCGAGCCGGCTTCCGGCATCCTCGCCGTGGGCGCCTGGCCGCGCCAGGGCCAGACGCTGCAATTCCAGCGCCGCGACGCCGCCGCCGCCGACCAGGACATGAAGTCATTGCTGGACCGTCTGGCCGGCCAGTTGGCCGGGCGGCGCATTTTTGGCGGCTGCCTCTGCTGTTGCAACGGGCGCGGCCACCGCCTGTTCGGCCAGATGGATCACGACGCCGGTTTGATCCAGCAAAAAATCGGCCCGTTGGAATTGACCGGCTTCTTCTGCAACGGCGAACTGGGGCCGGTCGGCGACAAAACCTTTCTCCACAGCTATACCGCCTCCCTCGGCCTGTTCGCGGAGAAAAAGCAGGGCGAAAGGCCCAAGCCGGCTTGAGGATGCCTGGTGGCGCGCTTACCTGCCAAATATCGTCATTTATCGCGATACTGCCGGCTCGGCACAACGCCCGCCTCCCTTCCCCGCTCCCGCGCTTTTTTGCCGCCTCAACCTCCCGCGCCCCGCCCATGGTAAAAAGCGCGGGCGACATCATCCGCCGGCAACTTCTTCATCGGCCAGCTTGCGGTAGAGCGTGGCCACGCTGACGTTGAGGAGTTGCGCGGCCTTCTCCTTGTCGCCTCCGGTCAGGGCCAGGGCGCGGTTGACGTAGCTCAGTTCCTGCTCGCGCAGAAAATCCTTCAGCGGCCCCAACGGCTGGGACACGGAATGTGTGGCTCTGTCCTGGGCACTGACGGGAGGCGGCGGCAGGCCCGACGAATTCTCCGGCGCAGTTTCGGCAATCTCGACCAACTCCCCGCCGTCCTCACCGGAAGCGTGGCGGCGCACGGCCGGGGGCAGATCGGCCACCCTCACCGTGTCCGCTTCGCACAAGACGCAGGCGCGTTCGATGGCGTTTTCCAATTCGCGCACGTTGCCCGGCCAATCGTGCGCCGAGAGCACATCCAGGGCCTTGCGCGTGATTTGAAACAGCCTGCCCGTGCGCGGATTGACCTTGTTGCGCAGGAAGTGGACGGCCAGGACCGGAACGTCCTCGCGGCGCTCGCGCAAATTGGGCAACGTGATGGGGATGACGTTGAGCCGGTAGTAAAGATCCTCCCGAAACGTGCCGGTCTTGACTCTCTCCTCCAACGGTTCATTGGTCGCGGAAAGCACCCGCACATTGACGCTGGTGGCGATATTGTCGCCCACGCGCCGGACTTCCCGTTCCTGCAAAACGCGCAGCAGGCGGCTCTGCAATACCGGCGGCATGGAACTGATTTCGTCCAGGAAGATGGTTCCGCCGTCCGCCTCCTGGAAAAGCCCCTTCTTGTCGTTGATCGCCCCGGTGAAGGCGCCCTTGCAATGGCCGAAGAGTTCGGACTCCAGCAAGTTCTCCGGCAACGCGCTGCAATTGATCGGGATGAACGGGGCGAATTGGCGGCGGCTGTTGAAATGCAGGGCGCGCGCCACCAGTTCCTTGCCCGTCCCGCTTTCGCCCAGGATGAGAATCGTGCTGTCGGTATCGGCGACCCGCTCGATCATCTTGAAGACCTCCTGCATTTTTGGGGAATTGCCGAT
>JBEKUQ010000357.1:0-4178 GCA_049514835.1 Verrucomicrobiota bacterium
ATGGCCAGCGGATTCGTGTCAATAAAATTCGTCGTTCCCGCCGTCCGCCCCGTGTTCAGGGGCGCGTCCTCGTAGGGATAGACCGGCCGGCCGTTGACGAGAATGAGTTCCCCGCCCAGGTCCCGGTAGGGCAGGCTGCGCGCCACCGTGCCGTCCGGCCAGGCCCGCGAACTCCGCCCGTCCGCAAAAAAATCGCCGGGCGACTGCGGCCGCGCCTTGTTCTGCCGCACCATGTCGGGGAACAGCTCGATGGGCGGCTGGCGCGACTTGCTGCCGCGGAAACCGGCCAGGCCGATCACCGTCACGCATGTCAAAAAGAATATGAGGTAAAAATAGCGCATTATTCCTCGACCAGTTCGATGTGCCTGCTGCCCAGCGATTCCAACAACTGCCGTGTGGCCGTTTCCGAGTAGCGCGGATCGTTGGTTTCGATGACCACGTAAAAGCGGTCGTGGCTGGCCAGCTTGAAGCGCCCGTTCTTGAGCAGCGGATGATGCAGGCGCGGCAGGCGGTTCAGGAAGAGCATCCCCAACAGCGCCCCAAACGCGCCGAACAAGATCGTCAGTTCATAGGACGGCGGAAACGCCGAAAACGGGCTGAACATCGGCTTGCCGCCGATGACAATCGGATAATTCACCGTGTTCATGTACCAGATCATCAACATCCCCGTCGTGTAACCGGTCACGCCGCCAATGAAGGAAAACCAACCCACCTTCGAGTTCTGGATGCCCATCGCGCGGTCCATCCCGTGGATGGGGAAGGGCGTGAACACGTCCCAATTGCGGAATCCCTCGGCGCGCACCTTGTTGGCCGCCTGCAGGATGGCCGCCGGGGTCTCAAATTCCGCCAAGATCGCGTAAGGCCGTCCGTTCATAAGTGGTGCCCTCCCCTCTTGGCCCCGCCCAGCGGATGATGCGGGTTGGCTTGGGGCGTCACGCCCTTGACTTCGGCAATGGCGATGAGCGGCACAAAGCGCACGAACAGCAGGAAAAAGGTGAAGAACAATCCAAACGTCCCCAAGAACTGCAAGATATCCACCCGCGTCGGCATGTAATAGCCCCAGTTGGACGGCAGATAATCCCGGTGCAACGAGACCACCACGATGACAAACCGCTCGAACCACATCCCGACGTTGACCAGGATGGACAGAATGAAGACCGCGATCATGCTCCGGCGCACCTTCCTGAACCAGAAAAACTGCGGCACCACCACGTTGCACAGGATCATCATCCACTGCGCCCACCAGTAGGGCGCCGCCTTGATCCCGTAAAGCGGCCCGATGATGAACGGATCGGCCAGCCGGCTTTGCAGGAAAAGAAATCTCTCATCCGGATTGCCGCCGTACCACGCGATGAAAAATTCCATCAAGTAGGCGTAGCCCACGATCGAGCCGGTCAGCAGCGTCACCTTGCAAATCAACTCCACGTGCTTCACCGTGATGATGTCTTCCAGCTTGAGCAGACGCCGCAGCGGCACCACCAGCGTCAGCACCATTCCAAAACCCGAATAGACCGCCCCCGCCACGAAGTAGGGCGGGAAAATGGTCGTATGCCAGCCCGGCAGATTCGACACCGAGAAATCCAATGACACGATGGAATGCACCGACAGCACCAGCGGCGTGGAAAGTCCGGCCAAGATTAAATAGGCTTTTTCATAATTGCTCCAGTGCCGGTTGGATCCCGTCCAGCCCAGCGCGAACAGCCCGTACCCAATCTTCCGCATTTTCGTCGTCGCCCGGTCGCGCATGACCGCCAGGTCGGGAATCAAACCCATGTACCAGAACAGGACCGACACGGTGAAATAGGTGGAGACGGCGAAAACGTCCCACATCAAAGGCGAGCGGAATTGCGGCCAAATGCCGAAGGAATTGGGGAAGGGGAACAGCCAGTAGCCAAACCAGATGCGCCCGATGTGAATCAGCGGAAAGATGCCGGCGCACATCACCGCAAAGATCGTCATCGCTTCCGCCGCCCGGTTGATCGAAGTCCTCCACCGCTGCCGCAGCAAAAACAAGATGGCCGAGATCAGCGTGCCGGCGTGGCCGATGCCGATCCACCACACAAAATTCACAATCGCGTAGCCCCACATCACCGGATGGCCCAGACCCCACACCCCCACGCCCGTGGACATCAAATAGGCGATGCACAGGAAGCAGACCACCATCATCGTCGCGCTGATGGCAAAACAAATCTTCCACCACCGCGGCGTGGCGCCTTCCGCCACACCCGCAATCGTGTCGGAGAGCCAGCCGATGCCGTGGCCGTTGGCCACCAGCGGCTGGCGTTCCAGTTCCACCGGCGGCGCCTGCACCACCAAGGACGGGTTTAAGACCTGCTCAACTTGCGTCGCGTCCGCCATCAGCGCGCTCCTTTCTCAGACGGCCCCGCCTCTTCCAAAGCGCGCCGTCCCGTCCTTTCGAAATACTGGTCGTAACTGTAGGGCGCGGCGTGCTTTTTGGACTCGGGCATCTCGGGATTGGGATTGCGCACCTTCGCCAGGTAGGTCAGGCGCGGTTTGGTGTGCAACTGGTCCAGCACCGTGTAATCGCGCGGATTGCCCTTCCATTTCATCACCGTGCTGTCCTTGTCCAAAATGTCGCCGAAGGCGATGGCCTCGGCGGGACAGGCCTGCTGGCAGGCCGTTTTGGGCATCGTCCCTTCCTTCTCCGACAAGCGGATGTGGTCCGACGCGCGCGCCTTCACCTTGGCGGCGATCTTGGCCTGCTCCAGGCGTTGCACGCAGAAGGTGCATTTTTCCATCACCCCGCGCATGCGCACCGACACGTCCGGATTCTTCACCAGCCGCACCAGTTGCCACTGGTCTTCCGGCAGGCTGCCGCGGTCCGGGTTTTCCCACCAGCGCAGCAACTCCCATTTTCCGCCCCGCCAATTCGTCGGGTCGAGCGGGCTTTGATAAAGCTGGTCCAGCGGACGACGGTTGTAATCAAAGAAATTGAAGCGCCGGACCTTGTAAGGACAGTTGTTGGAACAATAGCGCGTGCCGACGCAGCGGTTGTACGTCATCACGTTCAACCCTTCGTCATCATGCGACGTGGCGTTGACGGGGCAGACATTCTCGCACGGGGCCGCTTCGCAATGCTGGCAGAGCATCGGCTGCACCACCGCCTGCGGATCGGCCTGCGCGGCCACCACGTCCTTGCCCAGGCCGGAATAATAACGGTCAATCCGAATCCAGTGCATCTCCCGGCTCTTGCCCACCATTTCCTTGCCGACAATCGGGACATTGTTCTCGCTCTGGCACGCCACCATGCAGGCCGAGCAGCCCACGCACTTGTTCAAATCTATCGCCATGCCCCATTGGTGCAGTCCCTTGGCCTTGGCCGCGTCGAATGGATTCGGATACATCGGCGCCACCGACGGCGGCTTTTCCAGGTCCATTTTTCGGGCGAATTCCGGTTCCTTGCGAAAATCCTCCAGATTGGCTTCCCGCACCGGGGCGCGCCCTTCCATGCTCCAATGACTCTGCGTCGTGGAGAGTTGATAGGTCGCGCCGGTTTTGGTCAGTTTTGCGTTGGAGGCGTAATGCATCGCGTCCGTCGTGCGCACCAAAAAGGCGTTGTAGCCCGCCTTCCGCCCGATGCGCCCGGTCTTTTCCCGCCCGTATCCCAAGGCCAGCCCCACCGTGTAATCCGCCATGCCGGGCTGGACCCAGACCGCGCCGCGCACGCTCCGATCCCCCAACTTGATCTCCACCACCTGATCGTAAAATCGCTGCGTCTGCACCTGGTTTGGCTCGTCGGGCGCCAAGCCAAGCTCGTGCGCCGTCTTGGGACTCACCAAAATCGCGTTGTCCCACGTCAGCTTGGTGACCGGGTCGGGCAATTCCTGCAACCACCCGTTGTTGTTATGCCGCCCGTCGTCCATCTTGGCGTCGCGATAAAAAACCACGTCCAGTTTGCCCGGGCCGGGCGCAGCCGCGGCCTGCAACAAATCCAGCACCGGCGCGATCAGCCTGGCCTTGAACTGCACGCTGGCCGGCTCCGCCGCGCTGCCCTCCAGAAAACCGTCATGCAAGAATTTCCGCCAATCATTTTCCCCGGGGCCGCCGCCGAGGCGAAAGGTGTCGCGCACGATTTCGTAGGGCTTGGTCTTGTCCGCGCCCGCCAGGATGGCCAGCACTTCCAGTTCCGTCAGCCCGTCAAAGAGCGGCTCGATCAA
>JBEKUQ010000358.1:0-4174 GCA_049514835.1 Verrucomicrobiota bacterium
CTGGGCAAGGGCGCGGTGCGAGCGGCGCAGGAGGGGCTGCCCGTTTTTTCCGTTTCGGCCGACGTGGCCGGGTCCACCGGCATGTCATTTTTCCACAAGAGTTATCCGGACCGGTATCTGGACGTTGGGGTGGCGGAGGCGAACATGGTGAGCACGGGGGCGGGGCTGGCGAAGGCGGGGCTGATTCCGATCGTGGACACCTTTGGGCAGTTCGGCGTGACCAAGGGCAACCTGCCGTTGACGATGGCGGCCTTGTCGCAGGCGCCGGTCATCGCCGTGTTCTCGCATGTTGGTTTTCAGGACGCGGCGGACGGGGCGTCGCATGAGGCGACGACGTATTTCGCGGCGACTTCGGCCATTCCGCACACGGTGGTCATCGCCTGTTCCTGTTCGGACGAGGCGGAGGCGCTCATGTACCAGGCCATCAAACGGCAGGCCCAGGCGCGCGAGCGGGGCGAGGACGGGGAGTCGGTCATCTTTTTTGTCGGGCGCGAGAATTATCCGGTCCACCTGGACGGGCCGGCGCATTATGAATGGGGCAAGGCGCAAATTCTGGCGCAGGGCGGGGACGTGGTGATCATCGCGTGCGGGCCGCTGGTGGGGCCGGCGCAGGAAGTCGGGCGCCTGCTGCGGGAACAAAAAATTGCCGCGACCGTCATCAACAATCCGTTCGTCAACCGTGTGGACGTGGAGACCATCGGGGCGGCGGCGCGGCAATGTTCGGGACGGGTTGTGACGATGGAAGATCATCAGGCGATATGCGGGATGAGCGCGCAGGTGGCGCACCAGTTGGCGCAAGCGGGAATCGAGCACCGGATGAAGACCCTGGCGATGAGGGGAGAATTCGGGCAATCGGCCTACAAGGCGGCGGACCTTTACAAGAAGCACGGCCTGACCAGCGCGAAGATAGTGGAGGCGGCGCAGGAACTGATGCGTTAGACGATATGGCCGGCAGCACCAAATCCTGGCAAGGGCAACTGCTCCTGGACGGCGGGAAATTGCACGGCTCGATCTTTCATCGGTCGGTGGTGCTGATTTGCCAGCACGACGCGGAGGGGGCTTTTGGGCTGATCCTCAACCGGCCGGCGGGCAGCAAGGTGGGCGAGGCGGTGGTGGCCAACCTGCCCGAGGCGCTGAAAGAGCAGCCGCTTTACCTGGGCGGCCCGGTGCAGCCCGGCGTGCTGAGCTTTCTCCATACGGACGTATTTGTTCCGCACGCCAACGTGCTGCCCAATTTGAATCTGGGCCACTCCATCGAGTCGCTGATGGATTTGAGCGAATCCAATTCCACCACGCAGAAACTGCGTCTGTTTGCCGGTTACGCGGGCTGGTCGGCCGGCCAGTTGGAGCAGGAAATGGCGCGGCACGACTGGGTGACCCACCCGGCAACGGTGGAACTGGTTTTCAAGTCCGAGCCGGAGCAGCTTTGGAAGGAAATTCTGCGTGAGAAAGGCCCCTCGTTGCGCTGGCTGGCCGATTCCCCCGAAAACCCCTCGTGGAACTAAGATTCATGACTGCCAATTCACACACGAGCCGCTTGCGGCCACGACGGGGCGGTTGGCAATGGAACCGGGCCGCGGCGATTCCAGCATTATTGCTTTTCGCCCTGGTTGTGCCGTCAGCGCCGGCGCAATCGAATTTGTTGAAGAATCCGGGCTTTGAGGAAACTCCCCGCAACGGGGGCGCGCCGCCGGGCTGGGAGAGGACCGGGCCGGGGGCGGCCAGCATCGCCGTCACGGACCAGGAAGCGCATGAAGGCCGGCGTTGCGCGGTCATTCCGGCGTCAAGCGCGGTGGAGCAGCGTATAGGGAAGGCCGAGGCGGGCGCTTATGTGCTGCGGTGCTGGGTCAAGTCCGAAGCGGAGCAGGCGGTGACGATCCTGATGCAGGATGGCAGCCGGCCTTGGGCGGCTTATGCGCTGACGGAGTTGCCGGTGGCAAAGGGCCAATGGACCCCGCTCCAGGCCTTCTGCGTGTTGGACGAAAAGGGTTCGCTGACGGTGACGGTGGGCGGGATGTCCAAGGAATTTAATCTCTATCACGGGGTGTCGGGTCAAATGACTTCGCCGATTCTGCTGGACGATTGCGAGTTGACGCGCTGCAAGGCTGCGGGCGCCTCGCCGGTGGCCATTTGGGAGGCGAAGAGTCCGGTCCCGGCGATATGGCCGGCCCGGGGCGGATGGTCTCCTGTGACCACCCAGAACCACACTTTCACCGGCGTTCCAATTTTTAAGGCCCGGCAACTTGAAGGCTCGGTTCGTGACAGCGATGGGGGACTGGTGGTTGGGGTGGAGGAAGGGCAGGGCCTGAAGGTGCGCGCGGAGCTGGTGCCGTCGCCCGCTTTTGCCGGGGCCAAGAGCGCGCTGGTTCATGCCGGGGACCGGACCGGGCTTCGGGTGACTTCCAAGGACGGAAAACAATCCTACACTGCGTGGTTGACACCGAAGGGCCTCATCCGGATCGAGGCCAGCCATGTGGCGGCTTTTGAGGTGCGGGGCTGCGCGCTGCGCTACGGTTTGCTGCCTTCGCTGGTGGGGGCGGACATCTGCTACGAACCGCAGAAGATGGCGGAGGCCAAACGGATCGCCCTGCCTTCGACGCAGTGGTTTGTGGGGTTGGCGGACGGGAACGACGCCATGCTGGTGGCGGCATGGGACAACGATTCCCAGGCGGTTTCCCTGGGGCTGTCCGGGGAAGGGGAGAAGCGTATGTTTGACTCGATCTCCATCGCAACGGAGACGGGGGGTTTTTCGTTTTCGTTGGTGCAACATCCCGGAATCTGGCACAAGGAAGCGTTAAGGGAGGAATGGCTCAATCTATACGTCCCCGTGGAGTGGAAACCGCCGTTCCCGGCGCGGTGGATGGGGGAATTTTTTGTGACGACGGGCCGGCGGCCGTATTTCAACGATCCTTACCTGCAGTACAGCTTTCCCATGGCGGGCGCGAAGACGCGGATGTGGGGCGTCTGGTTTGAGAATTGGAATCATTATCCGTTTTATTTCGACGGGGCGCAGACGATTTTCCATTTCGAGAGGGGCTTTGCGCCCAGGGGCGACGCGCTGGTCTATTTTCTGGAACCGGCGGCGGCGGATCTGTATTCACCGTGCGAAATTCTGGAGGAGGCGCTTGGCCCGGAGAAGGCGGCGGCGCTGCTGGACCTGGAGGGCAACGGGCTGCGGAGGCTGAGGTACTCGACGCCGGCAGATTTTATGTATGACAGGCCGGTGTGCGCGACGACGACGCGGCTGACGGGCATCCGGCAGAAGGAGAAGGCGACGGTGGGGATCAAGCTGGCCACGCACCTTTATGAGTTCATCCGTGAGATTCGCGTGAGGGTTGACCAATATGCGGCCTATTTTGACCGGATGCAGCGTTACCTGGAGGGGGAAGAGAAGGCGCATCCGGAACTGCACGATTACATCGCGGGATTGCAGGGTTTGGTTTCCGAGGGCAAGTCCAAGGCGGCGGGAATTTATGCGACGCCGCTGGCGGCGGTGGAGGCAAAAACCGAGGCGATGAAGAAACTGCTGCTGGCCGGACAGGGCGACGGATTTGACTGCGGCAAGCTGGATGTGCGAAACACGGCGGGGGAACAGGACGACCTGTGCCGGCGTTACAACCGGCTGGCGCTGAGACTGGAGCAGACGGCGGCGTTGCAGTGCGGCGATTCGCCGGAAAAGGCGCTGATCGCCAAGCATGTCTGGGACCAGACGCGGGCGATGGCGCGGCAGCCGGTGCGCTGGGAGCCGCGGCGGACGTTGTATTTTTTCGAGCCCTGATTAAAAGGAAAATGCAGAATGCAAAATGCAGAATGCAAAATGTGAAATGCAGAATTCTCAATCCTGAAATCCGTGGTAAAATCCCCGGGAAAATGATTGAAATTGACAGACAGAAGCGCAAGGAGAAAACAGCATAAGTTCTTGGCTATGCGTTCTTGGCGTTCCTTTGCGGCAAAAATCTTGTTGGAATTGCATGAATCCGCACTATTGCACCGCACAGTGCGGAAACATGTCGAAGGGTTCGCCTGCCCATGCCGGCTGGGCGCGGCAGGGTGGGCCGCCGCTGTTTTGGCGATGACAATGATGAGAGTGGGCGGGGAAGACACCAAGGCGGCGGAACCAGCGGGCCAGGATGTGGTCGAGACCAGGTGCGGACTTAAAATGGTCAGCATTGCT
>JBEKUQ010000359.1:0-4168 GCA_049514835.1 Verrucomicrobiota bacterium
CGTTCCCGGACATCCTTTCCCCACCAGGACCAATCCACCGACCAGTTCCCGGCCGTGCGGAAGGCGTCGTAAGAATAATTGGTAGCGCGACCGGCGGGCGTACCGTCGAAGTTCGCGTAATTGGGGTTAAGCGCCGTGATGGGATTGACCGTGCTCTGAAAAAAATCACGACTGGCGGCCGCCGCCGCCGCCCAGAACGGGCGGTCTTGAGGCGGACCCCAGCGAGACCAAAGCTCGTAAAAGGCGGGCAAATGATACGACGGATCGGTGAAACGATTGCGTTCGGAACTGGGTGAGAAAAGCACCATTTTGTGCTCCGCATCAAACAGCGGTCCGGCGGTGACCTGGCCTCCCCGCGCGGAGTGGCCGGTGATGACGGCGCGGTGGAGCATGCGGGACAGCAAGGCGTCGGCTTGGGCGCGGTAGTTGTAAATGCCCTGGCCGCTGCCCCATCGTCCGGCGGCAAAATAAAGGGCCATCACATAGTATTCTTCGCCGTCAGGCGCCACATATTCGCTCATGCGCGCCCCGTTCGTCCTCGCCTGCCACGAGAAAAATCCGTAGGAGAAGTGATTGGTCTCTTGGTTGTATAGGTAGGTGAGCGACCAATTCCAAAGCGCATCGAACTCGGCCTTTTTGTCCAATTCCGCCGCAATGATCATGCCGTAGGACAGTCCTTCGGTGCGGACGTCGTGGTGTTTGATATCCGTGATGTAAGCGAGCGGCCCGTTGGAATTGCGGCCGGCTTCGAAATAGACCGCCTGATTGGTTGGATTGCCATGGAACAACTGGGCAAAAGCCGCCTCCACCTTCCGTCTCACTTCCCCAACCGGATGGCCCGCCTCAACAAACAGATTGCGGTAGTGTCGCGTCGCGTAAGCCCCGTTGCCGTCCGCCCTGGCTTTTGCGTGATCCGGGCTGGCGCAGCCCGCCACGAACAAGGTCAGAACCAAACCCGCCCCGTTGGCCAGAGGCGCCCGGAGCTTTTTCAGGGTCGTAATGCGGCAAGAAATCATCTTGGCAAAGCAATAGTTAATCATAATCGCAGCCGGCTAAAGGTCTGTGCAAAAACAACTTCCGGTTCACCTAAGGCTTCCGGCCTCGGCGGTAACTCTCCGGCGGCCCGAGATAGCTCGGTTTCAGGCCGCCCAGGTCCACCACCAGTTTCTCCACCACCACGCCCGGATCCACCATCCAGAGCTTCAAGGTATGATAGCCGGGCCGGGCCAGCGTGAATTTAGTCTTGACCACACGCGCGCTGTCCTTCACCGTCGTCTCCCAGTCGCGGTTGCCGTTCTGCGCGCTGTAATTCCCCGGCACCAGGGTGACGGTCTGCGGCGGCGCGTCGTCGAAGGCCAGGGCGAAACGCAGGTCCCGTCCGGGGACAAAATTCAAAGTCGGGCCGGTGATCGTGGCGACTTCCGCCTCGCCCGTGCTCCACAGATACATCCGATATTCCAGGCAGGGCGCATCCTTCCGCGGCGTGGCGGCCGGCGCATCCACCGGCCCCGTCGCCCTCATCCCGGACAACGTGCGTCCGTAATCCTCGATTTTGATCCAGCGCCCGGCCCCGGAGTCAATTTTTTTCGTCCAGTGCTCGGGTTCGATGGAAACGACGCCTTCGCCTTCCACAAAGCCGCAAAGGGAAGCGCGCGTCACCGCCACGGGATTGACCGCCTCCACCTTCACGGTGAAATTGGTGTTGACTCCGGCCACGCGCACCGTGCCGGCGGCCGTCCCCTTGGGGGCCTTGCCCCAATCCACCCCGACCCACAGCCGGTGGTCCTTTTCCACCGTGCCGCCGCTTTCGCTCAGGGTGATCCAGGAATCGCTGGCCGCCGCCGTGAACGCAAACGGGGTTTTTCCCTTGTTGAAGACCTCCAGGTAATGGCGCTGTTGGTTAAAAGCGTCGAAGCGGGGCAGGGCGTCGCCGCCGCCTTCCAGCGCCAGGCCCATCTCCGCCTCGTCCGGCGCTGGCACTTCCTTGAGCCGGATGGCGCCCAGATTATTTCCCTGCCGCGGTTCCATCCAGGAGGTGTAACCGATAAACGGCTGATCCATGAAGTGATCCCATTTCCCGCCGGCCAAGGTGTGGTTGTAGTCAGCCATCCAATTCGTTTCCGACTGGAACAGCGCCCGGCACTCGGCCGCCTTGTCGTTGGCGCTGGCGCGGCCTTGGCGCGCATAGACCGCGTTCTGGTTCGCGGCGAGGTACATTTCATTCAACTGCGCGCTGGCTTTGGCGGGAAACAGCACCAGCTCAAAGAAGGCGTCCCGTTTTTCTCGCGGCAATTGATGGTAAATTATCTCCGCCTTGTCGGAGATGGCCTGGAAATCCGCCACCACGCGCTCGGCCTCCTGGTAGTGTTCGAGACTGTAGGTGCCGGGCTCCAGCAACTCGGGTTTGCGCCGGCCATTGTACTTGCTGTACTTGGCCAGGATGTCGGAGATCTCCGCCGCGTGGGCGGGCCCAAATTGCCGGGCCGCCCAAAGCCGGGTGAACTCATTGAGGTTGTTGTTGGTCCACCGCTGGCTGTCCCAGGCCAGGCTCATGAAATACTCCAGGGGGAACTCGTAGCCTTTGAAGTGCCCCACGTTCACGATCCAAATCCGGTCCGCCCCATACTGTTTGGCCAGCGACAACTGGTCCCAGATTTTCGAAATGGGACTGGTGTTGATCCACTGGTAGCTGCGCGGCCCGCCGTGGTAATCAAAGTGATAATAAATTCCCGCGCCGCCGGGGCGTTGGCGCTCGTCGGCGGTGGGCAGGCGGCGGACGTTGCCCCAGTTGTCCTCCGCCCAGAGCAGCGTAATATCCGCAGGCGGGCGCAGTCCCTCGCTGTAAAAGTCCTGCACTTCCTTGTAGAGGCACCAGGCCTGCGGCACCTTCGTCAAATCCGCATTGACTTCCTCGGCCAGAATTTTCCGCTGCACGTTGACGATCTCCCCGGTCAGCTCCTTGCCAATGGGCGCGCCGCTGTCATTCTCGGCCCGCAGGCCCATGGTGAAGATGCTTTCAAAATTCCGGTTGCGCCGCACCCCTTCCCGCCAGAATTGCTGGAGCACCGGCTGCTGCCGGGCAATGGAATAATTCCAGTTGCCATAGATTCTTCCGTAATTGGCACCCCAGTCCCATTCCTTCTGCGCCCGCAGCATCGGCTCCTGGTGCGAGGTGCCCATGACGATGCCGTATTCGTCGGCCAGCCGGGGGTTTTCCGGATCATCTTCGTTGAACCGGTTGTTCCACATGGCCGGCCAAAGGAAGTTGCCCTTCAGCCGCAGAATCAATTCAAACAGATTGGTGTAGAATCCCCGCCCGTAATTGGCCGTGCTTTGGCCGCCGGCCACCGGCACCGTGCCGTATTTCTCCCGCACCCACTGCGTCAGGTCGGGATCCTCGTCGTTCAAAAAAAGGCCGCGATACTTGACAGACGGCGGCCCCTGCTTGCAGGGGCCGGCCTTGACAAAGAGGGCCGGTTTGTGTTCCACCGGCACGTCCGCCCAATAATGCCAGGGCGACACGCCGATTTGCCCGGAAAGGTCATAAATGCCGTAAATGGTTCCCCGCTTGTCGCTTCCGGCGATGACCAGGGCGCGGGCCACACCGGGCAACGGTTTGGACACGACTTGAATGACAAAGGACTCCCACTGCCCGGCGACGCCCGCGGCATCGAGCTTGTTGTCCCGGATCATTTTGTCAATTATAGGATTTTTCCCGATGGTCCCAATCAGGATGACGTTCGCCCCGGGGGCGCTTTCTCCGCAGTTCACCGGCGGCGTCCGGCCGGTCACGCGCGCGACATCCTGGCGCAGGTCGTTGGCCGCGCGCAGGACGCCGGGGAAATCGCCGGCCTCCAGCCAAAGCGGCGCGGCCGCATTGCCCTGCACGATGGCGAAATTGTCTTTGGTCTTGACTGTCCCGCAGTACGGCGCCGGGCCGGGGCCGGGCCTTGGGCAGGTGCAGGAGCAAACGCACAGTCCCATCAAGAAGAGGCTGAGGCGGGTTTTCATTTTCGTGTAAATCCCGGCCATTTCTCAAATGGCGGGAATGGAGGATGCTATGGTTCGAAGTTCGGGATTTGCAATTTGAAATCTAAAAATCTTGGGACTGGCGGGATCTCGCCACTCCAGAATGGGTTAGGAGAATCTTCAACGTCCGGGTGGCGGT
>JBEKUQ010000360.1:0-4162 GCA_049514835.1 Verrucomicrobiota bacterium
CGCCTTTTACCAGTTCACCACCCATTATCCCATTGTCTGGGCGGTGCTCAAACCGGCCGGCTACGTGACGCGCGGGAGCGGCACATATGTCAATCCTAACAATTTTGCCGGGTTTGTGGAGATGGTGCTGCCGCTGGCCCTGACCTATACCGTGCTGGGCCGTTTCAGCGCCACCAAGAAGGTTTTGCTCGGCTACAGCGCGCTCGTCATGATGGCGGGCGTCGTGGTCTCCCAGTCGCGCGGCGGCCTCACGGCGATGGGGGTGACGCTCGCCGTGCTTTGCGTCGCGCTGTTGTTTCAGCAGGATTATTGGCGGCGCGGGGCCCTGGCCATCGCCACCCTGGCCCTGGTCGGAGCGGTTCTCATGCAGCAATTCGGGAAGGTGGAAAATCGGTTCTCAGGAAGCCTCGTGGACGAGGGCGATTCGCGGGTTTCTTATTGGAAGGCGGCCGAGCGCGTTTATCACGAGCACTTGTGGTGGGGGGCCGGGCCGGGCAGTTTCAGGTACCTCTACCCCATGTCGGCCTCCATTTATGCCCAGCCCAATCCTTTGACCGCGCACAATGATTATCTGACCACCCTCTGCGAGTGGGGTTTAACCGGGTTTGCCATTGTCATTGTCGCCTTGGGGCTGGTCTTTGCCGGGGTCAGCCGCATCTGGCCTTATGTGAAGCGCGGTTCGGGCGAGCTCGGATGGAGGAACAGTTCCCGGGCCGCTTTTGTTTTGGGGGCCTCCCTGGGGCTGCTCTCCATCATGGTTCATTCCATGGTGGATTTTAACATGCAGATTCCCGCCAACGCCGTCACCGCCATCTCTCTCATGGCGTTGTTAAGCGCGCATTGGCGGTTCGCCACCGAGCGGTTCTGGGTCAATCCGGGGGCCATCGGAAAAATCCTGCTCGCCGCCGCCATCGCCGGAGCCGTCTGCTTTTTGGGGCGGGAAGGCCTCCAAGCCGGCCGCGAATTCTTTTGGCTGGAACGCGGATTGAACGAAAGGTCGTGCAACGCTCAGGTGGCGGCGCTGCAGACCGCCCATCAGATTGAGCCGGCCAATTTCATGACTGATTATGAGTTGGGCGAAGCTTGCCGCCTTGAGGCCTGGAAGGGCCAGGCCGGCTGCGACGACCGGGCCAGGCAGGCGCTGCAATGGTTCCAGCGCGGGATGGCCTTGAATCCCTACGATTTCGAGGACCGCCTGGGCTGCGGCATGTGCCTGGACTGGCTGGATCGGCCCAAGCAGGCCACCCGGTATTTTGTCCAGGCCCTCATGTTGAATCCAAACAATTCAAGGGTCCAATGGAAGTTCGCCTGGCATTGTGCCATACTTAGAAACTATCCTCTGGCAAAGCTTTGGCTCGAGCGTTCGCTTTATTGGGTGCCCACCCCGGAGGCCAAAAGCTACCTCGAAATGGTAAATCAAAAGCTGGCGGAGGGAGCCAGGGGCAGCCCGCCAGGCCCCTAGATTGGCGTAAAAGGCCCGAAAATGCCTCGAAAACGGCCCCAAACGGCATTTTTGGCAAAAATAAACGAAAAAAGAGCAAAAAAAGACTCGAAAATCAGTTGACATTTGCCCCACGGGGGGTAATCTCGCACTGTTACAACATTCTAAACCAGAACCGTTATGAAACGAATTAAATCCATTTTGATCTGCGGCTTGGTGTTGGCGTTGACTGGTGTGGCTTCCCTCGTGGTCGCGGCGGGCGGTGATTGGAACACAAAAGCCATCGTGCGCGCCATTCACGGCAAAGTCTCCTATAAGGCGGGCGGCGGGGATTGGATGCCTCTAAAGGTCAACCAGGAATTAAGCCCTGGCACGCAACTCAAAACCGATCCCGGCTCGGAAGCCTATCTCCAGGTCAACGGCTTCGCCTCCACCGTCAAGCTCACCGAAAACACCACCGTCACCCTGAGCAAAATGATGCAGATGGGGTCGTTCTTCAGCCCGGACTCCTCCACCGATTTGAAACTGGATGGCGGCAAGGTTCTGGGAAGCGTCCGCAAGCTCTCCGCCAATTCCGATTATAAGGTCACGGTTCCCAACGGCGTCGCCGGCATTCGCGGCACCGATTTCGAAGTGACGGTCACCGTTGAGTCCAATGGCGCCTTGTCCATCACCTTCACCAGCGTCACCGGCACGGTCTTTTGCCAGGTGACCGTTGCTCCTGGCACTCCCGGCCAGTCCTCCCAAACTCTGACCACCGGCCAATCCTGGACGGTTACGGGGACGGTAGCCAATGGGATTACTACCTTGAACTCGCCGATCACAATGCCTGCGGCGGCGCTGGGCGCGATTGTTCTCTCCGTTGAGCAGATGCAAGGCATAGTTAATACGGCCATTACGATTTCAACGACAACCCCCACTACAGTCATCACCACGATAGTGCCGCCGAATAACTCGGCGTCGCAAGTTGGTGGTAGCACGCCCGCCAGCAGCCCCGTCAGCCCGGGTGAGGACGGCGGCACGGGCAGCTCAAGCTTGACTGCCCCCGTCGTTCATTAAACCCGGTTGACCAAAGTTTCATTTTGTTGCCCGGAGCAGCCTTGCGTTGCTCCGGGTTTTCTGTTTTATATCGCCTCGTGCGGCTGCGTTTTCCAACCTTACCGTCTTTGCCCAGTCGGGCCAACCTGCCCAAGCTCCCCTCCCGCCTCCTCAGCTACAAGGAGTGGAACGCCGTGCTGGGCGAATGGGAGGGCCTGCTGCTGGGCGCAGGCTCGCCGCAGCGCCGGAAATGGCCCATGGTGCTCATCACCGCCGCCGTGGTCGCCGTGGTCTGCCTTCTGCAGCTTGGGAACTTTTCCCCCTTGCGCAAATTGGAGAACATGACCTACGACGGTCGCGTGAAACTGGCGGGCTGGCTCGCCGGGCCCCATCCCAATCTGGCCACCAACCTCGGTCTGGTGGAAATCACCGACGACACCGTGGACATCGTCGGCGATGGAACGCTCGGTTACAGTTCGGGATTGCTCTGGCCGCGCAGCGTCTATGCCAGGGCCTTGCGGGAGCTTTCCCTGCAAGGCGCCCGAGTGGTCGGCTTCGACGTTGATTTCGGTTCAACCCGCCCCGGCGATCCGCCCGTGGTCATGGACGGCGCCATCATTGGCTCGGACGAATTCTTCGCCGACACGCTGAAAAAAGCGGGCAACGCCATTCTGGCCGCGGAGCACAATGTTGTGCCGACGCCGCTTTTCCGCGTCAACTCCATGGATTTGGGCAACATCTATTCCGAACGCGATGAGGACGGCGTGTTGCGGCGCGACCGGCCTTATGAGTTTTATCGAATCTGGAACCCGTTATTCGTCAAGCAGGTCGTGCTGGAGTGGCATTTGGATTTGGAGGATGTGAAAACCGTGTTCGATTCCCAGGCCTTCGTCGCGGGCGACATCAACGATTTGCAGTCCTTCGCCGCCAAGCTGACCGATAAGAAGCCGGATGCCGTTTCCGGTTTTTTGCGGGAGCGCCTCGACAAAGCCGCCCTCCAGGCCCTGCTGCACTACAATGGCTCGGAGACGGCCTCCAATCACTTGGCCGGCCTGCTGATGACGTCCCTCAACAAAATCGTCGCCGGCCCTTCCATTTACGAGGATGCCCGTTTTGCGGCCGTCCATTTGCGCCCGGAATCCCTGCGGCTGCTGGACCGGCCTTCCGAGGATGGCGGCGTCAGCAGACTCAATCGGTTGCTCCTGGAAGACGCCTACCCGATGGAGCTGACGAGGAACGAGGCGGCTCAAATCATCATCGCCAGCAAACGGAAAGACCCGCCCACCGTCACTTTTCACAGGGACAAGGAGGGCTTTCTGGTCTGGTCGGACATCAAGAGCAATCTGCCGCCCGACCTGCCGCCCCTCATCCCGTTCACCTATTTGCGGGTCTGGAGCATGGGCATCGTCCTGGCCGCCGGCGAGTTGAAGCTGGACTTGGACAACCCGGAAATCCATCGCCAACGCCGCCAGGTCGTGTTGCGCGGCGAGAACGGCGTGCGTCGGGTCATCCCGTTGGAACCCGACGGCAGCTACTACGTCAATTGGGAACTGGGCCGCTCCAACTCTCTGAGCAAGATCACCCAGCTCATCACCAATCTTCCGGGCGCAGCCAATCAGGTTGTCCTCACCAATGAAATTGTGCTCCGGCCCGGCTTCCAAGCCGGCTCGTTTGATGAATTGC
>JBEKUQ010000361.1:0-4151 GCA_049514835.1 Verrucomicrobiota bacterium
ATCTCAAGACCGGCGATCAGCCGCAAGGCGGTCGTTTTGCCCCCGCCGCTGGGACCCAGCAACGCCACCAACTCGCCGTCGTTGACGATGAAATTGATGTCTTCCAGCGCGCTGACGCCGCCGAAACGCTTGCTGATGCTTTTTAACTCGATGCTCAAGGAGAGGCTGAGGTTCGCCGGACGCCGGGAAGATGTCGAGGACTTAAAGAGGCTCCTCTTCCCGCCGGCTCTTCCATTCCAGATAGGTCTTGATCCCCAAAGTGACCAGGGCCAGCAAGGCCAGCAAGGTCGCCACCGCAAAGGGCGCCGCCGGATGGTTGATATCCTGATACAGTTTTTCCACATGCAACGGGAGGGTGTCCGTCTGGCCCGCGATTCGGCTCGAGACGACCGACACCGCGCCGTACTCGCCCATGGCCCGGGCATTGCAGAGGATGATGCCGTAAAAGAGCCCCCATTGCACCGACGGAAGGGAGACGTGCCAGAAGGTTTGCCAGCCGCTCGCCCCCAGGGTCAGTGCGGCTTCCTCCTGTTCCCGGCCCTGGTCCTGCATGATGGGAATCAATTCCCGCGCCACAAAAGGAAACGTCACAAACAGGGTGGCCAGGATAATTCCGGGCACGGCAAAAATGATCGTCAGGCCGTGCGCTTCCAGCCAGGGCCCGAGCAACCCGTTGGCGCCGAAGAGCAGCACGAACATCAAACCAGCCACCACCGGCGAGACCGAGAAAGGCAGGTCAATAAAGGTCAGCAGCACCGCCTTGCCGCGAAATTCGAACTTGGCGATGGCCCAGGCCGCCGCCACTCCGAAAACCACGTTCAACGGCACGCTGATGCCCGCCACCAGCAGTGTCAAGCGAATCGCCGCCACGGTGTCCGGGTCCTTCAGCGTGCTCCAGTAACCGGCCAGGCCGCTGGAAATGGCCTGGGCAAATATATTGATCAGCGGCAGGAGCAGGAACACCGCCGCAAAAAGCCCGGCCATCCCGATCAAGAGCCACTTGGCCAGCGGATGCTCCTGGGTGGAGGCGAGGGCCGGGCGCTCCGGCGCGGGGGTGGAGTGGGGCAGCTTCATGGCCTTTGGAATTTGGAGGACCAGCCTTGCAGCCAATTGAGGGTAAACAGCAGCGCGAAGGAAAACACCAGCAGCACCAGCGCCACGCCGATGGCCCCGGTGTAATCAAACTCTTCCAACCGGCTCACGACCAGGGTCGGCGCAATCTCCGTTTGGAACTGCAAATTGCCGGAAATGAAGACGATCGAACCGTACTCGCCCAAGCCGCGCGCGAAGGCCAGCCCAAAGCCCGTCAACACTGCGGGCAGCAACGTCGGCGCAATCACGCTGGCAAAAGTGCGCAGGCGTCCCGCGCCCAGGATGGCCGAGGCCTCCTCCACTCCCTTGTCCAGGTTCTCCAGCAGCGGTTGCAGCGTGCGCACCGAGAAGGGCAGGCCCACAAAGGTCAGCGCCAGCACCACGCCCAGGCGCGAAGATTGCCCCACGATCCCCACCGGCACCAGAAAACGCCCGAGCCAGCCGTCATTGGAAAACAAATTGGCCAGCGTCAACCCCGCCACCGCCGTGGGCAGCGCGAAGGGAAAATCCACCAGGCCATCCAGCAATCGGCGTCCCGGAAACCGGTAGCGCACCAGGACCCAGGCGAGCAGGCTGCCGAAGCCGGCGTTGAGCAGCGCCGCCACGAAGGCTGCGCCCAGGCTCAATTCATAAGCGGCCAGCGCGCGGGCGTTGGTGGCCAGATCCCACAATTGCCGCCAAGACAGGTTCAGCGCCTTGAAGGACAGCACCGCGATGGGGATCAGAACCAAAATACTGAGGTACAAGACGGTGAATCCCAGGGTGATGCCGAACCCGGGCAGCGGATTGGCTCTGGTTGATCTGCTGCGATTCTTGCGCATGGTTACAACTGGATCCTTGCTCACCGCCGGTTCCGCGAGATTTGGTCAAATATGCCTCCTTCGTCAAAATGAATTGGCTGCGCCCTGGCCCAGCCGCCGAACACTTCTTCGATGGTAAAGGTCTGGATTCTGGGAAAGGTCTTCTCGTGCCGCCGGGCCACCTCGCCCAGACGCGGCCGGAAAAAATGGCCGGCGGCGATTTCCTGCCCGGCCGGCGTCCAGAGAAAATTCAGGTAGGCCTCCGCGATGGCGCGGGTGCCCCGCTGGTCCACCACCTTGTCCACCACCGAGACCGGCGGCTCCGCCAGAATGCTGAGCGAAGGATAGATGATTTGGTATTTCGCCTGCTGCGGTGAGTTCATGGCGAGAAGGGCTTCGTTTTCCCAGTTGATCAGGACATCGCCAAGCCCGTTCTGGATGAAGGAAGTGGTGGAGTCCCTGGCCCCGGTGCCGAGCACCTTGACATTGCCATAGAGTCCGGCCACAAACCGCGTGGCCGCGTTGGTGTCCCCGTGGTTGCTCTTCAAGGCATAGCCGTAGGCGGCCAGATAGGCCCAGCGCGCGCCCCCGGAGGTCTTCGGATTGGGCGTGATGACGGCGACGCCCGGCTTGATGATGTCGTCCCAATCCTTGATCTCCTTGGGATTGCCTTTCCGCACCAGAAAAACGATGGTGGAGGTGTAAGGCGTGCTGTTGTCGGGCAGGCGGGTCTGCCAGTTGGCCGGGACCAAATCTCCGTGGTTGTGCAGCGCGTCAATATCGCCGGCCAGCGCCAGCGTCACCACGTCCGCCTTCAAGCCGTCAATCACGGACCGGGCCTGTTTGCCGGAGCCGCCATTGGACAGGCTCACATTGACAATTTCCCCGGTTTTTGCCTTCCAGAAATCCGCGAAGGCCTGATTGACTTCCTTGTACAGATCACGCGTCGGATCGTAGGAAACATTGAGCAGTGTGGTGGTTTTCTGCGCTCCGGCCGTCGGGACGGCCAGGGCCAGTGCCAATGCGAATAGGCCGCGGACTGTTTTCATGCGAAAATCCTGCGTTAAAATGCAAACTGCAATCGTGTCATCAACACCTTTTCATCATGGGCGGCCACCGTTCCTTTCGCCGCCTGGTAACCCGGCGCAAATCCAAATCTAGTTTGATCGTATTCGAATATCCATTTTATATTCTTATTCATTAGCCAGTTCAATCCCACGCTCCAGGTCTCGGCGTTCTGGGCCGAACCGGCCGTGGCAAAATCGGATTTTTTGGCAAAAGCGGCAGGATCCACATCAAGCGCCCCGACCCGGGCGACCAACTGCCATGCGCCCAAACCGGAGCCGTCAATACGGAATGGATGCCGCGGCGCGGGCGGCGTCAAGAGGTCGTTCTTTTCCCCGGTCAGAAACCAGGAGGCGGAAACATCCCATGCCGTGTTGTCGAAAAACGCCCGCGTGGTCTTGGTGGTTTTGAGGTTAAACTTTTCCGAAGAATAGGCGTATTCCCAGAACAGGCCGGCCGGCCCCCAGAAATACCAGCCTTGAGGAACCAGCCGGAAGTGATCGCCCGCTTCGGTGACGGACGCGGCCGCTCCATTGGTGTAGCTGAAAAACGTCTGCCGGCCCACGGTGGAAAAACTCGGCAGGCTGGAACCGACCTCGTATCCGTAACTGGTGCCCAACCCAAGACCGAGGCCCTTCAGGGCGGCAATCGAAGTGTTCGTGAACGGCCGCGCAAAAATCCGCGCCGCCACATCCTTGCTGTTGGAGTCGGTTTCGATGTCCCCACTGCCCCCGTCCTGCAACCCGTTATACATCCCCGCGGCGTAGGAAAAGGCCCCATGAAAAAGATCACCGTGAACCTGGATGCCGACGTTGCGGTTGGGCACCAGTTCGGATGGATAGCTGCGCTCCACAAACCAAAGGTTCGCGTCGGCAGGCTGCCACTCCAAGTTAACCAGCTCCTTGAATTTGCCGCCTTGAATCTGGAACCCCGGCCAGTAATGGATGTTCACGTAGGCATCCTGCAGCAACGAGTTGTTGGTCGTCGTGGCGCTGTTCAGCGCCCCGAAGTCTTCCTGAACGTAGTAATCGTAATCCTTGAAAACCGAGCCGGATTCAATCAACCGCATCCGGCGAATGGTGAGTGAATCTTTCTGTCCAGGGTTGACACTTTTGTAGTAATGGCCGTCCAACTGGCCCACGCCCTGTAGTCGCAGCGTGTAATTTGAGTCGGCCGACCGGAGCCAGAAACCGT
>JBEKUQ010000362.1:0-4137 GCA_049514835.1 Verrucomicrobiota bacterium
ACCGTCCGCCGGCCGATTTGCTCGAGGATTTGTCCAAGCCCGGGGCGGTGCCCCTGGCGCCGCCCGAAGTGCCGGTGGGATTGCCCTCCGACCTGTTGCGGCGCCGGCCCGACATCCGGGCGGCGGAGGCGAATTTGCACCAGGCGGCGGCCCAGATCGGCGTGGCCGTGGCGGACTTTTATCCGCAATTCTCGTTGACAGGAAACTTGAACTACCAGAGCAGCCTGGCCCGCGATTTGTTTTCGGGCGGCAACGGCATTTATTCGGCCGGCCCGCAGGTGAACTGGCCGATCTTTTCGGGCGGTAGCACGGTTTCCAACCTGCGTTTCCAGAAGGCCGCGACCGACGCCGCCTACCTCAGCTATCAGAAAACGGTGCTGGCGGCGTTGTCGGACGTGGAGGGCTACCTGGTGGCCTTTGCCAAGGAGTGGGACCATCGCAAGGCCTTGAGCGACGCCGTGATCCAGAACCGCCGGGCGCTGCAATTCTCCCAGCAACTTTACCAGGCTGGCACGGAGGAATTCCTCGTGCTGCTGGACGCCGAGCGTTCGCTGCTGGCTTCCGAGACCGCCCTGGCCCAGAGCCGCCAGGCCATTTCCTCGGACCTGGTGAACATTTACCGGGCGCTGGGCGGAGGGTGGGAGGACCAGAAGAATTGAGAATGGTGAATTGAAAACTGGGAAGAGCGGATGAACTGATTTCGGATTTCGGATTGCCCTGCGCGGTGGGGCGGGCAGTCCTCTGCCCGCCGAGCGAAGGTGGTGACACCTCCCTTCCCCAATCCCCGCCCGCCGCGCACGGGTCGAGCCCCGGCTCGATTTCTTTCACTATTCCCAATTCACTATTCGCTTCCCAGTCTCGCCCTCCCGGCGGAGGCTGAATAGTTGCGATTTTTTTTGTGCGTTCTGGAGGGGTGGCGGGTGCAATGTAGTGTGACGGTGATCGGCGATAAACAATTGCAAAAATAATTGCCATGAAAAAACTTTCCTTGCTCGCGCTGGGCGCTCTCGCCCTTGCAGTGATCACCGTGATCGTCGTCCGAAATCTGCCCGACTCCAATCCGCAGACGGCCGCCCCATCGCCCGTTCCGACACACGCCTCACCGCCTCAACTTGCCGGGTCCGCGCCCACCGCCGGCGCCACGGGCGATCCTGACCTTTTCAAAAAAATAGTGCGGCGGCATGACGAACAGGTGCGGGCGCGCCAGGTTCCAGGAGCGGACGAAGCCAAGACACAGTGGGACAAAGAGTTGGCGGAATTCGAAAACTCGATGAAGGAGGAGGCGGGGGTCAAAAAATTCGGGGCGGCGCGCCAGATTTCTTCCATTGCCCCGAACGAATCGGTGATCATGGGCGGCTGGAAGACCCAAGCCGGCAAGCGCATGCTGGTCTTGATTACTCCCTCTGCCGTGGATCCCGCCGGGAACAAGGCCGCCCCTCCCTTCGACGCGCAAAGCCAGATTCAGTTTGACGCAAAGTTTGTCGAAGTGCCGGAGACGGCTCTCGTGAAGCTCGGATTGCAAACTCTCTTGACGGACCAAAACGAAAGCAAAGAGGCGGTGACCTGTTCTGACGCTCTATTCCGGTCGTATCTCAGCGCCATTGCGCAAACTGCCGGAGCCGATGTGTTGTCGGCGCCGCGCGTGACCACCACCAGCGGATGCCAGGCGGCGGTGTCCGTGCAGGAGACGCAGATGATCGCCGGAAAAAACCAGCCGCTCGGCCCCTCGCTGGGTTTGTTGCCCCTGCTCTCGGCCGACGGCCTTTCCCTGGACCTTGACGCCACCGCCCTCTACACCAGGCCTGCGAACGGGCAGAGTCAATAAAAGCAGTGTGGCTTATTCATCTTCACGGTCGGGCGAGACTCCGTCGAGCCGTGACTCGATTTCTTTCATCATTCACAATTCCCAATTCACTATTCGCTTCCCAGTCTCGCCCTGCCGGGGGGTTACGGCTCGGCGTCCTGCCCGCCCGCGGAGGATTTCTTGTCCCAGGCCACGTCGAGCTGATCGAAGAGGAAGGCATAGACGTCGGCTTCCTCGGCGATGCGTTCGCCCAGCGAGCTGCCGAAGCCGTGGCCGGCGGCGGCGGTGGTGCGCAGATAAACGGGGGAGGGAAAGGGATCGCGGCTGGCGGCCTGCAGACGGGCCGCGAATTTGCGCGAGTTGTAGGGATTGACCACGCCGTCGTTGTCTCCTGTCAACATTAGTATCGCCGGGTAGCGCGCCCCCTCCGCCACGTGGTGATAGGGCGAGTAGGCGTAGAGCGCCTGGAACTGGCCCGGATCCTGCACGCTGCCGAATTCGGTCACGTTGAAGGCGCCGTTGGGTTCCAGTTCGGTGCGCAGGGAATCGTAAATGCCGACATGCGAGACGACGGCGCGCGCCAGGTTCGGGTGCTGCGTCAGGAACGCGCCCATGAGCAGCCCGCCGTTGCTCCCGCCCTCGGTGGCGAGCTTGGAGGGCTGCGTGTATTTCTTGTCAATCAGCCACTGCGCGCAGGCGGCGAAATCGTCAAAGACATTTTGTTTGTTGGTCAGGGCGCCGGCCTTGTGCCATTCCTCGCCAAATTCGCCGCCGCCGCGCAGGTTGGCCACGACATAAACGCCGCCGTGGTCCAGCCAGAAGCTGCGGGCGGCGAAGAAGGCGAAAGCGGGGGTCATGGAAATGCCGTAGCCGCCGTAGCCGTAAAGGATCGTCGGATTCTCGCCGTCGAGCTTGATTTTCTTGCGGCGGATGATGTTCATGGGGATTTTTGTGCCGTCCTTGGAGGTGGCGAATTCGCGCAGGACTTCCACGTTGCCGAAATCATCGGGCGATTTTCCGACCAGGTCGGTGCGGCGGAGTTTTTTGGTGCCGGCGTCGAATTCGCTCCAGGCGTACGGCGCGGTGTAACTGACGCTGTCAAACAGAACTTCGTCGCCCTTGGGGGAGAGGATTTCCAAAACCGCGGAAATGGGGTCCTTGACAGGCACGCGCAGCACGCCCGCGCCGCCGACGTAGCGCAGTTGCGACGGGCCGCCCATCAGGTCCTCCACGTAAAGCCCGTTGGCCGTGGGGCAGAAATTCTCCAGGACGGCCTCGCTGGAGGGAACGACGACGGGATTAACATTAGGATTAGGATTAAGAACATCAGTGCCGAGGGCGAGCCGGAGGATTTTGCCGTGGGGGGCGTTTTTGGTGGAAAGGAGGTAAAGGCAGTTGTCCTTGCCGAATTCGCCCTGCTTGATCTGATCGGTGAAGGAGGTCAGTTGTTTCCACTGGCCGTCCAGGCCGACCAGGTAAAGGGCGAACTCACCGCCGTCGCCGTTGGCCACCGTGGCGAGGAGGTAACGGCCATCGTCGCGCGATTTGAGGGCGATTTCGGCGATGCGCGGCAGGTCCCGGCCGAACTCCAGCCGGTCCTGGGCCAGAAGCGTGCCCAGCCGGTGGAAATAAACCTGCTGGAAGAAATCCAGATCGGCTTCGGGCCGTTCGCCGGCCGCGGGGTAGCGGGTGTAATAAACGCCGGCGCCGTCGGCGCTCCAGGCGGCGCTGCCGCCGGCCGTGGCGCCGTTGACGCGCGGGATTTTGTCCGGCAGCGGCTGCCCGGTGGCGGCGTCGTAGATGAAAAGCGTGCCGTTCTGCGAGCCATTCTCGGACACCGAAACGGCGACGCGTTTGCCGTCCAGGGAAGCGACGTAGAAGTCAATGGCGGTCGTGCCTTTGGGATCGAGCTTGTTGGGGTCGAGCACGACGTGTTCGGAGGAAAGATCGTTGGGCGATTTCAGGGTGATGAGCCACGGCTGCTGGGCGGGCGGCTGGAATTTCATGGCAAAAAGGAGGCCGGGCCGGCACTGGAGGCCCGAGTAGCTGGCGGCGGTCTGGGAGTAAATCTTCTCCAGGCGCTTGACGATATTGGAGCGGGCGGGCAGATTATCGAGGTAGGTGCGGGTGACGGCGTTTTGGGCCGCGCTCCACTGTTTGACTTCCGGATCGTTGAAGTTTTCCAGCCAGCGGTAATTGTCCACCACCGTCACGCCGTGATAGACATTGGTGACAGGCCGCATCGGAGTGTCCGGCAGGACGGCGGCCAAAGCGGGATTGGCCCCGGCGAACCAGGCGGCCAGGACGCATGAGCCAGAAGTGAAAAGGCGTTT
>JBEKUQ010000363.1:0-4129 GCA_049514835.1 Verrucomicrobiota bacterium
GAAGTGGCCAATCTGAAAGACTCGCGCCGGCCGCTGCTGGCGCAGCTCAAGGGCGCGCTGGGCCTGACGCGCGAGCAGGCCGACCCGCCGCCACCCGCTCTTTTTGAGAGCACGCCGCTGGACTTGACCGGCGAAACTTTGCTTGACACTGCCTTTGCCCGCAATCCCCGGCTGAAAGCGATGGAGGCGGAGGTGCGGCTGGCGGAGGCCTCCATCGCCCTGGCGCGCAAGAGCCGGGTGCCGGATTTTTCCGCCGGTTTGATGGCGGAAGTGTACCGCCCGCCGTTTTATTGGCCGCAGGCCAGCATGACTTTGCCGGTCTGGCGCGACAAGATCGCGGCGCAAATCGCGGCGGCCCAGGCGAACCAGCGCGCCGCCCAGGCGCGGCTTTCCGCCGGGCAAATCGCGATGACGGTAGATTTCGCCACCAAGACCTACGACTACCGGGAGATCACGCGCAACCTGGCCCTGTTGCAGGAAAAGCTGATTCCCAAGGCGCGCCAGTCGCTCGAAATCGCCCGCGCCGGCTATCTGGCGGGACAGATTGATTTTTTCAATCTGATGGACGCGGAGCGGACCTTGCTGGGTTTTGAGTTGCGGGAAGTGGAGGCGCGCACGCGGCGGGAAATTATTCTGGCTGACTTGTCGTTGTCCATTGCCGGGATCGCGCCCGAAGGGGCGCCGAATTTGCCGCCTTCTCCGAGCAACTCGGCGCCGTCACCCGACACGTCCAAGGATACCAAACACCAATTCTAATATGACTAAAAGCATGTCCCTTTTGCTTCTTCTCGCTACGGTTGGCGCGGGTGTCTTCATTGCCGGCTGCTCCAAAGGTGACAACGGCGGCGGCGCGGCCACGGCCCAAGAAACGAAAACTCTCTACACCTGCGGAATGCACCCGCAGGTTGTCCAGGACCATCCGGGCAACTGCCCCATCTGCGGCATGAAGTTGACGCCGATTCGCAAACAAGCCGGCGTCGAAAACGCAAACAGCAACACGAGAGGCCAGCCTGGCGAACGCAAAATCAAATACTACAAGTCCACCATGATGCCGGGCGAAGTGCGCCAGACTCCAGGCAAGGACAGCATGGACATGGACATGGTGCCCGTGTATGAGGACCAAGCCGCGGCATCCCAGTCGCAAACCATCGCCATTGATCCGGTGACGATGCAAAACATGGGCATTCGCACGGCGGTGGCGACCCGCGGCCCCTTGCGCCGGACCATCCGCACCGTCGGGGTGGTGGCCTATAACGAAGCGACGCTGGCCGACGTGACGACCAAATTCAAGGGCTGGATCGAGAAACTTTATGTCAACACGACCGGCCCGCTGGTGATGCGGGGCGACCCCTTGTTCGAAATCTATTCGCCGGATTTGTACAGCGCGCAGGTCGAATATCTGCTGGCGACCGATCCTTCCAACCCGTCTTCCGGCCGGGATCCGCTCAAGACGTCGGCTCTCACCAAATTGCAGTTCTTTGACATCTCCGCCGGGCAAATCGCCGAGCTGGAGCGCACCCGCCAGGCGCGCAAGACCTTGCGCATGGACGCGCCGCAGGACGGATTTGTCGTGGAAAAAAATGTGGTCGAAGGCCAGATGGTGGACGCGGGGATGAGGACTTACCGGCTGGCGGACCTGGGCCTGGTCTGGGTGCAGGCGCAAATCTATGAGCAGGACCTGACTTACCTCAAGCTGGGAGAGGAGGCGACGGTGACGCTGGACTATCTGCCGGACCGCGAGTTTCGCGGGCGGGTGACCTACATTTATCCCAACGTGGACGAGAAGACGCGCACCGCCCAGGTGAGAATGGAGTTTCATAATCCGGGCTACTTCCTCAAACCCGGCATGTTCGCCACCGTGAAGCTGGTCTCCGAACTGGAGCCATCGGCGCTGCTGATTCCCGACATGGCCATTCTGCGCAGCGGCGAGAAGACCACGGTCTTTGTGGCGTTGGACGGCGGAAAGTTCGATCCGCGCAACGTCACGCTCGGACCGCAGGCGGAAAATGACCAGTACGAGGTTCTGAGCGGAGTGAGCGAGGGCGAGCGGATTGTCACGTCGGGCCAGTTCATGCTCGATTCGGAAAGCCAGCTTCGGGAGGCGATCCAGAAAATGATGGAGCCGCAGGAGACGGCGGCGCGCGCGGAGCGGGAGAGCGTCCGGGCCAGTGCCACGCTCAACGCCAGCCACGCCTCCTCCGAGGCCGTGAAATACGTCTGTCCGATGCCGGAGCATATCTCCATCGAGTACGACCGTCCCGGCAAATGTTCCATTTGCGGCATGCCGCTGGTGCCGGTGTCGGAAGCCATGTTGAAGAAACTCCAGCCCGGGGGGCGGATTCTTTACTACACCTGCCCGATGCCCGAACACAGCGACGTGCGCTCGGACAAGCCCGGCAATTGTCCCAAATGCGGCATGACGCTCATTCCGGTGATGGAAGCGCCGCCGCTGACGCCGGGCGGGGGCGCTCCCACCAACCGTCCTTCCCCGCCGCCGGCTCCCGCCGAGGGCATGACCCTGCCCGAGGGGACCAACCTGCCCGCGCACAAGGACTAAAGGGCGATCATGCTCAAGGGAATCATAGATTTTTCGCTCAAGAACAAGGCCGTGGTCCTTTTGGCGGCGATGGCCCTGGCCTTGGGCGGCGTCTATGCAGTCAAGAATATCCCGCTGGACGCCATTCCCGATTTGTCCGACGTGCAGGTCATCATCTACACGGAGTGGCCGGGCCAGGCGCCGCAGATTGTCCAGGACCAGGTCACCTATCCCCTCACCACGAAGATGCTCTCGGTGCCCCGGGCCAAGGTCGTGCGCGGCTATTCGTTTTACGGCTTCAGCTTCGTCTATGTTATTTTTGCGGACGGGACCGATCCATATTGGGCGCGCAGCCGCGTGCTGGAATATCTGAGCGGCCTGAGCGGGCGCCTGCCGCAAGGGGTTTCGCCCAGCCTCGGCCCGGACGCCACCGGCGTGGGCTGGGCCTTCATGTATTCGATCAACTCCACCAACCGCGACCTGGCCGAGCTGCGTTCGATGCAGGATTGGTACCTGCGCTACCAACTGGCTTCGGTGGAAGGCGTGTCGGAAGTCGCCTCCGTCGGCGGCTTTGTCAAGCAATACCAGGTCACGGTGGATCCGGCCAGGTTGCGGGCCTACCATCTGTCCCTTTCCGACGTGGCCACCGCTGTCCAGCGCAGCAATGGCGAGGTGGGCGGACGTTCCATCGAATTGTCCGAAAAGGAATTCATCCTCCGGGTCAAGGGCTATGTCCAGAACCTCGAAGACCTGCGCCAGGTGGCGGTGAGCGTGGGGGAGCGGGGCGTGCCGATTCTCCTGCGCCAGGTGGCCAACGTGGAGTTTGGCCCGGAGATGCGGCGCGGGATCGCCGAACTCAACGGCCAGGGCGAAACGGTGGGCGGCATCGTGGTCGTGCGCTACGGCGCCAACGCCCGGCAGGTCATTCTTGACGTAAAGAAGAAACTTGACCAGGCGATGAAGGGCCTTCCGCCGGACGTCCATGACACCGTCGTCTATGACCGCAGCGCCCTCATCCAGCGCGCCGTGCAGACGCTCGAAGAAAAGCTGCTCGAGGAAAGCCTGGTGGTGGCGCTGGTCTGCCTCGCCTTCCTCATGCGCTTGCGCAGCGCCTTTGTCGCCATGGTCATTCTTCCCATCGCGGTGCTGATCTCCTTTCTGGTCATGTTCGGCCAGGGCCTCAGCTCCAACATCATGTCCCTGGGCGGCATCGCCATCGCCATTGGCGCGATGGTGGACGCCGTCATCATCATGATCGAGAACGCGCACAAACATCTGGAGCGCGACCAGGGCAAAAAGCCCCATTGGGACATCATCCGCGATGCCTCGGTCGAGGTCGGCCCGACCCTGTTTTATTCGCTGCTCGTCATCACCGTGTCCTTCCTTCCCGTCTTCACATTGCAGGCGCAGGAGGGCCGTCTGTTCAAGCCGCTGGCCTTTACCAAAACCTATTCGATGGGCGCGGCCGCCCTGCTCTCCATCACCCTGGCGCCGGTGCTGATGGGGTTTTTCGTCCGTGGAAAAATTCCGCCGGAGGAAAGAAATCCGATCAACCGCTTTCTCCACTGGCTCTATCATCCGGCGATTGATTTC
>JBEKUQ010000364.1:0-4123 GCA_049514835.1 Verrucomicrobiota bacterium
CTTGCCAAGAATTTCAGCGCCCGAATGGTGGGAGGCTTTTTCCGGAGCAGACGGCTTCGCCAATCGGAACCACCGAGGTCCGCTGACCGCGCTGGAAGGCCTGCGGCTACGGATGCGTCAGCGATTGGTCTTTACTCGCCGCTTCGGGCAGCCTGAGCATTGGGGTTGGAGAAAAGCGACCGGTTCATGGGCTGGAGCAGCAGCGGCTTCCGGCGGGTTTGTAATGATTTTGCTCGAAAAGCCGGCAAAAGTAATGAATTTTATTGGCCGGTAACTGTTTTAAAGTTTGACAACAGACCCAGTATCAGTCCAGAACGAGGCGCGCCGCCCGGCAGGGTACCTGCTGTTACGACAGCGGCATGCGCTCAACTGCCTGCCCCACCACATCGAGTCCTACGTCACCCGGGGCACACGCCACACCCACTCCACGCCGGAGAAGACGGAGGAGTTTTATCCCGGAACGTACTGGCCGGGAGAGGAGGATTTCGCGCACTTGGAATTTGCGCTCAAACGCGAGGGAATGCACCTCCAACTCCTGCGGGCGTTGCTGCCGCAGCTTCAAGCCGGGGAGTTCGCCGCCTGCATTCAGGCCAAGCCCACCAGCGCCTACGCGCGCCGCCTCTGGTATCTGTACGAGGAATTGTCCGGCCAGAGACTGAACCTGCCGGATGTGAGGCAAGGCAACTACGTGGACCTGCTCGACCCCCGCGATTATTACACCGGGACGGGCCGCCGGAGCCAGCGCCACAGGGTTCATGACAACCTCCTCGGCAATCTCGCCTTCAGCCCGATGGTGCGGCAAACCAAGAACCTCAAGTCGGCGGAAGCCAGGCCGCTTGGGGAGCGCTGCCGGAAAGTGCTTGAAGCCATTCCACCCGAGCTTTATGCGCGGGCCCTCCAATATCTCTACACGAAAGAAACCAAGTCATCCTACGCGATTGAGCGTGAAACTCCCGACCAGAAACGCGCCCAAGAATTTGCCAGCGCGCTGCGTGAAGCCTCAAGACGCGACTATTTGTTGAAGGCAACCCTGGTCGCGCTTCAGCAGACGATTGTTGATGCCCGGTTTGCCAACACCGGCTGGCGTGACACCATCAATGAGCAGAACTACGTGGGCCGCAGCATCAGTGTGACCGACGAGGAAATCCACTTCATCGCACCCCGGCCGCAGGACCTGGCTGAACTGATGCCCGGCTATCTGGAAGGGTCGCGGCGCATCCTTAACTCCGGTGTCCATCCGGTCATCGCGGCGGCGGTCATCGCCTTTCCGTTTGTTTTCCTCCATCCTTTCTCGGACGGCAACGGACGTTTGCACCGTTTTCTTATCCACTACGTTCTTTCGATTCGTCGCTTTGCCCCGGAAGGGGTGGTGTTCCCCATTTCCGCCACCATGCTTCACCGCCCGCGGGACTATGACGCCAGCCTGGAGTCTTTCTCCAAGGCGCTTCTGCCACTGGTCGAATACGATCTTGATGTTCACGGCCGCATGACGGTGCGCAACGACACCCGCGATTTCTACCGCTACGTGGACTGCACGTTCATCGCCGAAACACTTTTCAGTTTCGTCGAGGAGACGATTGAGAGGGAACTGCCCTCAGAGATCCTGTTCCTGCAGCAATACGACACCGCCCGGCGTCTCATGCGCGAGGTGGTGGACCTGCCCAACCGTCAGGCCGACCTGTTCGTGCGACTTTGCCTTCAAAACAACGGCTCGCTCTCGAAGGCCAAGCGGCAACTGCCTGAATACATCATACTTGGCGACACAGAAATTGCCGGCCTGGAGGCCGCCGTGATCGAAGCGTTTGCTCTCCAGAAACCAAATTAAAACTTCAGCGGGAGAGGAAGGAGTAGGCGGCCGGGGTGCGGGCGATTTGCATGAACTTCAGGTTGTAGTGCTCGGCGGCGTCAATGTCGGCGAACTGGCCGCTTTCCAGGACGCGGCGCAGGTCGGCCACTTCCGCGCGGATGGAACTGACCGGTTGGTAGCCCAGGACGCTGAGAATCTTTTTTGAGGAGATGTGGTAGTCGCGCTGGTCCAGGGTGTCGGTGACCTTGATGGCGACGTTGAGATCGGCCAGCTCGGCCTGGATGATGCGGGCGATTTCAATGACCTTGTGGTTTTCAAATCCGAAATTGAAGGTGCGCCCGTTGATCAGGGCGGGATCCGCGCCGACCAGAATTGCGTAAAGATTAATCATGTCGCTCATGCCCACGTTGGGCCGGCGCTGCTCGCCGCCGTGGACGGTGATGACGCGCTTGCGGATGGCGTCGGCGGTGAGCTTGTTGACCGTCAGATCGAAGCGCTGACGGGGCGAATAGCCGCAGATGGTGGCGGGGCGGATGTTGACGGCGCAGAAATCGGGCGAGGCGGCGGCGGCGACGAGCCATTCGGCCAGCATTTTGTTTTTGGAATAGGAGGTCAGCGGCTCCGGCTCGAGCTGCTCGGTCACGTCGGCGGCGTTTTTGATGCCGAAGACACTGCTGGAGGAGGCGTTGATGAAGCGGCGGACGCCGTGGGCGCGGGCCAGGGCCAGGAGCAGGCCCACGGCGTCGAAGTTGACCTGGCGGGTCAGCACTTCGTCTATTTCGCCCGTCGGATCGTTGGAAATGGCGGCGAGGTGAATGACCGTGTCCACCCCCGCGACGGCCCGGCTGACGGCGGCGGGATCGCGGATGTCGCCTTCCACCAGTTCAAAGCGCGATTGCCAGTTGGCATACTGCGGATTCTTGCGCAGCGCGTCCAGGCCGGCCCGCGTGTAAAGCATCAGGTCCAGCACGCGCACGCGGTGGCCCTGTTCGAGCAGGTGCGGGGTCAGGCGGCTGCCGACATATCCAAAACCCCCGGTGACAAGTATATTTTTCATGGCTACGGTTTGTGAAGGTAATCGCACGGTTGCCGCCGGAGTTCTGCCAGGTTGTTTTCCACCCACGCGATCGTCTCGTCCAGGCCCTGATCCAGGGTGACGCGGTCCTGCCAGCCGAGGAGGGTCCTGGCCCGGGTGCTGTCCAGCAGATAGGCGGCGTCCTTGCCCGGCCGGTCGCCCACGATTTGCGCGACGCGGGAAAAATCCGCCCCCAGGCGCCGGCAGATGCGCTCGACCAGGTCGCGGATGGAAAGGGAAAGGCCGGTGGAAAAATGCCAGGCTTCGCCGGGAGGGGATTGGCGGGCGGCGCGCCAGGTGGCGTCGGCCACGTCGCGGGCATGGATGAAAGAGCGGACGGAGCGGCCGCCGCCGTGGAGCTGGAGGACGCGCCCGGTTTTGATGAAGAAAACGGTGCGGGGCACGATGCGATAAAGCTGCTGGCCCGGCCCATAGACGTTGGCGGCGCGGGTGAAGACCACCGGGAAACCGTAATTCTTGAAGAAGGTCATCAAGTGCAGATCGCAGGCGGCGCGGGAGGCGGCGTAAGGGGTGCTGGGGTTGAAGGGGGCGTTCTCGGTGACATTGCCGGAGCAGTTGCCATAGACTTCCGGGGTGGAGATGTGGACGTATTTTTTGAGGAAGGGGAAATGGCGGAGTTTTTCGTGGAGGCGGACGTTGGCGACGACGTTGGTGGTGTACCATTGGTCGGGGTAAAGCCAGCTCTCCGCGACCATGCTTTGGGCGGCGAAATTGACGACGAAACCCGGTTGGAAGTCGCCGATGGCCTGGGCGATGCGGTCGGTGTCGTGGTTGAGGTCCAATTGGGCGAAGTGAAACCGGCCCGGAGCGGGCGCGGGGCGGCTCCATTTGTAGGGCAGAAAGGCGGGCGCCGGCTCGGCGGAGCGGCTGCAGCCCATGACCTCGCAGCCCAGCGAGAGCAGATAATCCACAAAGGTGGCGCCGGTGAAGGAATTGCTTCCTATGACATAGACTTTCTCCGTCATGTTTGAGCCGGGGATGGTTTCATCTGGGGGCGGGGAAGGCAAGACGAATGATAAAGGCAGAATGCAGAGGGGGTGCAGGACAAAACTCTTCAAAGGTGGGGGCGTCGCGCTGCGACGCCCGGACGGCGCAGCGGAGACTGTCTCAAAACTCGAAATTGGCGTTTGGAAAGTTCGAAAAACACCATCAAAACACCCTCCCCATCAAAAAGAACGCGCCATATCGCAAATGTGGGAGGAGTTTTCTTGACAGGATTT
>JBEKUQ010000365.1:0-4122 GCA_049514835.1 Verrucomicrobiota bacterium
GCATCGAAAAGAAGTGCTGTCTGGAAATCTGCGATCTCGAAAGCGACTTCCAGCGCGCCCTGGCATCGCTCCGTATTTTCCTCACAGCCGGCCCGGTCGGCATCGGCGTGGACCCTGCCACCACAACCAAAGGGACCAGCAATCCAACGGCCGTCACAGTCACCGAAGGCGAGGGCAACCAGCGCAAATCCTTCATCTTCGTTTACAATGTGTCCGACCCCAAGATCGCCCGCGAACGCCTGGCCCGCGTCATCAAGACAGTTGCCGGCCGCCCGGCCGGCCCGGCGCGCCGCCTCTGCCTGGAAGCCACCAGCGAAGTCTTCTGGGCGCGGGAAACCGCCCAGGAATTGCGGAGCCTGGTCCCGGTTGAGTTGGTGGACGTCCGCCGCACCGTCGAACCAATTCCAGCCGGCGTGGATCGCGCCCCCAACTACAAGAATTGGCTCAGCGAACTCTACGCCGCCGCCATCAATGGCAACCTCTATGCCCTGCCGCCTGGCGACTACATGAAGGACGATCAAATGCTGGTCGTCAAAAGCGCCGGCCTCTTCACTTGTGAACCGCAGGCCGATGGGAAGCATGGCGACACCTTCATCTCCGGCATGATGGCCGATTGGGCCTTGACCCATACCGGCATCAAATACTCCGCCGCCCTATGCTAACCTCACTTTCCAACATGCTTTCGCGTCCGGGTCCCCGGCGGCTTTATGCCGCCGCCAGATCGGGGGCATGTTGGTTTCAATCATGGCGCGCCAGGAAGCGCGGTTTTTCCACCGGCCGCAAGCCCATCGGCCGGTCCTTTGCCGCCCCAGACGCGCCACTTCCTCAAATGCCCCTGTGGCGCTACAGCGTGCCCGTAGCGCGTTTAGGGGGTATCCACACACCGCCGCGTCGTTGCAACGCCATTGCAATGGCCTTGCGCGCCATTGCAATGGCATTAAATCGGTGCTGGGCTAATTTTTACCGCGGGAGGTTCGCATGAGCCTCTGGTCCCGCATTTTCGGCCAATCCGCAATCCGCAATCCGCAATCCGCAATTGCGCCGCTGTCCATCCCGTCCACGCCGGAAACCAAGTCCTTCGAGGACTTGCGCACTCCGCCGCCCATCATTCTCAAATCCGGCGCCCCGTTCCCCTTCAACAAAATCATGCCCTACGACGCCACGGGCGGGGAACACCTCAACAAAGCCTACAGTCAGTCGGCTTGGGTCCAGCGCGCCATCAAAAAGATCAGCGGCCCGATTTCGGCCGTGGACCTCAATTTCACCGAGAATGGCGAGGATTTCTCCGATCCCGCCCTGGAAGCCTTTTGGGATTGCCCGGCCCTCCGCATGAGCCGCGCCGATTTCATCGAAGCCACTGTGGGTTGGCTCAAGCTCGCCGGGGAAGCCTTCTGGCTGATGGACGATTCGAGTCTCCCTTTCCCCAACGCCGCGGGCGGCATGCCCCTCCTCGTGATTGCCCGCCCCGACCGCATGTTCCTCCATCATGCCGGCTCGCTCATCGAGGGCTGGGACTACGTGGACGCGGACGGCAAGCATCACGGCCTCCTGCCCGAGCAGGTGATCCAGTTGAAGATGTGGAATCCCTACGACGAATTCCGCGGTCTGGCCGAAATGCACTCCGCCAAGGACGCCGCCGAGGCCGATTTCTTTGCCGGAAAATACGCAAAAAATCAATTCGCCAACAATGGTGATCGCGGCCCGTTCATCATCGCCAAGCAGGGCATCCCGGATGATACCCAGCGCCAGCAGATCATTGACCAGATCCGCGAGAAGCGCGAACTCAGCCAGCGCGGCGTCTATAAGCCAATGTTCCTCAATGGCGACTTCACCATCGAAGACCCCAAGGTCCAGGCCCCCGACGCCACCTTCATCAGCGCCCGCCTGGAGAATCGCCACGAGATCGCCCTGGCCTTTGGCGTGCCGCCTTCCATGTTCGATGTCAAAGCCAGCTACAGCATCGGCTCCGCCAGCGACTGGTTCATGCTCATCAGTGAGACGTGCATTCCCACCGGCCAGAAAATCGCAGAAAGCATCAACCTGGTCTTGCGCCGCCAAACCGGCCGCGCCATCCAGGCCGGTTTCAATTGGGACGAGCATCCCGTGATCCAGGCCGTCCGCCGCGAGCGCGCCGACACCGCCCAGAAGTATTTCGCGATGGGCGTTCCCCTAAAAATCCTCAACGACTATCTCAACCTGGAATTGCCAGAATGCCCCGGCTGGGATAAAGGTTACCTCCCGATAAATCTCAACGCTATCGGCGAGCCGCAGGAAAATCCCGCCACCAGCCCCGCCTACGCCGAAGGCGATGCGCCGCCCGATAAAGCCCAGGTGAAAGCCAGCTTCAGCGCCCTTAAATCCCTCCTCGGCCCCGCCGCGCAAATGAAGCAGTTGCTCAATTCTTCATCCGTGGAATCCGTGAAATCCGTGGTCACTCCAGATTTTCAGAAATCCCGCAACCCCCGCGAAACCGCCGCCTGGAAAGCCCACATGGCCGCGCGCCGAGAGACCGTCAAACTCTACCTTTCCAAAATCACCAAAGTCCTCATGCAGGCCCGCGCCGAAGTCCTCAAAAAACTGGAAGCCCGCATCACCAAGTCCGCGCCGTCCACTTCGTCCACGCCGTCCACGCCGTCCATTCAGAAAGCCGTTGCTGGCGATTTCCTTTTCAACCTCCACCATTTCACCGGCCAGCTTTTCGGCGTCCTCCGCCCCGTCCACGCATTGGCCCTCGAAACAGCCGGCGCTCAACTCTACAAAGAGCTTGGCATCGAAGACCCTTTCAAATCCGCCCCGGAGGCCGTCCTGCAATTCACCAAAACTCGCGAGAACATGCTCGCCAATGTGCCGGACGAAATCCACGCCTCCATCCAGACCGTCATTCACGACGGCCTGCAAAATGGCGATCCCATCAAGAAAATCGCCGACGCCGTCCGCGCCAAATTCAACCAGATTGACGCCGGCCGCGCCAAGACCATCGCCATGACCGAGACCGCGGCCGCTTATGGAACCGGCCGCGATGAGGCTATGAAATCCGCCGGCGTCGAAAATAAGCAATGGTTGACAAGCGGCAACGACAATGTTCGCGAAGCACACCAGGATGCCAACGGCCAGATCGTCCCCGTGGAGAAAGCCTTTGAGGTCGGCGGCGAAGATTTACGTTTCCCCGGCGATCCGGATGGCTCGCCCGAAAACATCATCAACTGCCACTGCGTCTCAATCGCAACCGCCAAACCCCCAACTGAAAGTTAAACATGAACGCTACCCAACGCTCTGAATCCATACAGAAATCCCTCTCAAACATCGTCGCCAAGTCAGATGAAATGCTCGCCATCATGAAGTCCTCCGACTTCCCCGGCCAGTATTGCGGCCGCGATAGCTCGGCCGAAACCGGCGCCAGCCAGCGCGCCAATGCCGCCACCGATGCCGCCTTCCAATCCGGCTCCAAGGTGGACCATGCCGCCGCCGCCGCCGCCAACACGGCCGCCGTGGATGCCCACAAAAAAGCCGGCAACAAGGGCGCCGCAGACAAACACCAGGCCCTCGCCGACATGCACACTGCCAAAGCCGCATGAAGCCATAGCTTCCATCCATCCCATCCTTCCCATGAATACGCCGCCAGCCAACAAAATGTTCCGCCGCGAAATCCACCCGATCACAAAAACCCTCGACGCGCAAAAGGGCATCGTGGAATACGTCGCCAGTGATGAATCCCTCGACCGCGACCGCGAGATCCTTTGCGCCTCCGGCTGGCGCTTTTCCAACTTCGCCAAAAACTCCCCGTTTCTGGACAATCACAACTACGATTCCATCGAGAGCCTTTTGGGCAAAGTCCTCGACGCCCGCGTGGAAAAGAAGCAACTCATCGAGACGGTCCAATGGGCGATTGACGTGCCGGACAACACGCTGGCCCAACTCGGCTTCAAGATGACCGACGCCGGCTATCTCAAGGCCGTCTCCATCGGCGGCTTCCCCATCAAGATCGCCACCAACGACGGCTCCCGCCAGTTCAAGGACCTGCTGAAATCTTTCGGCCAGCCGGAATCCGCGCCCGTCCGCCGCATTTTCCTCGAACAAAAGCAGGTCGAGTTATCGGCCTGTTCATTGGCCGCCAACACCAAC
>JBEKUQ010000366.1:0-4114 GCA_049514835.1 Verrucomicrobiota bacterium
GCCCGTCCTCGGGCGCAGCAAGCCCGGACGGCGCGGGCGCAACCAAGTTTTCCAAGGCTTATTTGCTCTATCCCGTTGCTGCGCCCAGGGACGGGCGCACTCCGCCTTTGTAGTGTATCCCACCGTCTCCTCTGTATTATGCAGTAACCCGGCGCCATTTATTCCAAGCCCAATACTTTCCGGCCTTCGGCGGTGATCATGGATTGATGCCAGGGCGGGTCCCACACGATCTCCACGGCGGCCTCTGCGACGCCCGGCAACTGCAGCAGCTTGTCGCGGGCGTCGGAGGCGATGGCCGTCCCCATGCCGCAGCCCGGGGCGGTGAGCGTCATTTTGACCAGCACGCGGCTGTTGCCGCCGGGCAGCGTTTCGACGCACAGGTCATAGACCAAACCAAGGTCAACAATATTGACCGGGATTTCCGGGTCGAAGCAGGTTTTGAGCGTCTGCCAAATCCGCTGTTCATCCGCCGGTGGCGCGGGCGCGGCGGTGCTGGCTGGCGGCGGCGCGGGCGCGGCAGGGGGTTCCAGTCCCAGGGCGTCAACGTCCTGGGCGGCGATGCGGAACAATCCATCGGGGCCTTGCACGGTGTAGCTGCCGCCCAGGGTTTGGGTGACATGGACGGTCGTGCCGGCCTTCAGGGTGACGGGCGCGCCGAGCGGGATTTGGATCGCCGCGCAATCGCGCTGCAGATTAATTGAGGCAATTTCTTCCAATGGGGAAATGTAAAATGAAAAATGAAAAATGAAAAATGGAAAAACGGGACCGAAAGGACGAAGGAGATGAAAGGAACAAATGGAAGGAGGGCGGCGGGACGCCGCCCGAACTCGCAGCCGAGGACGGCCGCGCTACAATGGCGCGCCCGGTTCAGCGCGCACTTGCCGAGCGAGGGGGCTGACGTTATGTTTACACGATGAAAGTCGAAGACATTAAGAGTCTGGTGGAGCGGCAGCCTTTTCGCCCGTTTGGCGTCCGCCTGAACAACGGCATGCGATACGTGTTCAAAGAACCGAGGGACGTCGGCGCGCCCAGGGATTATCATCTCCTGATTTACTTTGGTCCAGACCAGATGGTGCTCATTGATACCGAGAGCATCGCCGAAATCATCGGGCCATAAGGGCGCCGCGGCCGAGTTTTGACGACCATTGACGTTCCCCCGTGAGCGAGCTTTCCGTCACCATCATCATTGCCGCGCGGCCCGATCAGGCCGAAGTGCGCGCCGTGGCCGCCGCCCAAAAACTGGAAGGCGCGGACGGCCAGGTTGAAATCCTGCTGGCGCGCGGCCGGCAGCCGTCCGTGCAGCGCAACGCCGCGTTGCGGGCCGCGCGGGGCGAGATCGTTTATTTTCTGGACGACGATTCGATCGCGCCGCCCGGCAACCTGCGCCGGGCGCTGGAGCACTTCCAATCGCCCGCCGTGAAAATGGCGGGCGGGCCGAGCCTCTGCCCGGCGGACGCGCCGGCGCTGCAACAGGCCTTTGCGCTGACGATGGGCAGTTGGCTGGCTTTCGGGCCGAGTTGCTCGCGATACCGGGCGTGCGGCGGGGTGCGCGCCTCGAGCGAAAAGGAGTTGATCCTGTGCAATTTGCTGGCGCGCCGGGAGGACCTTCTGCAACTGGGCGGATTCAATGAAGCGCTTTATCCCAATGAAGAAAACGCGCTGATGGATGAATTGCAAAAGCGCGGGGGGAAGTTGCTTTACGATCCCGACCTGATTGTTTATCGCCCGCCGCGGGCGAGTTTTCGCTCGTTCTGCAAGATGCTCCTGAGTTATGGCCGCGGGCGCGCGGAGCAGTTTCGGCTGCATCCCACGTTGCGGTCGGCGCCCAATTTCGTTCCGCCGCTGTTTTGTCTTTACCTTGTGGCGCTGGCGTTTCTACCGGCGGTGTTTCGCTGGGTGGCCGCCGCGTATCTGGCGGCGGTGCTGGTGCAGGCGCTGGCGGTGCTGGGTGGGCGGAAATGGCATTGGCTGCCGCGAATCATGGGATTGATCTTTGTCAGCCATGTTGTCTATGGGCTGGGTTTTTGGCGCGGCTGCGTGACCAGGCCCAAGCCGCCGCCGGCCGCGGTTTCGGGTGGGGTGCAAATAGAGAAGATTCAGTAGGGGTGGGAGGTGCGGTCGGCGAGGGCGCCGACCGCCACGCGCGAGGGCGCGTGTGTCCCGAACAATGGGGTTCCGTCGGCGGGACGCCGACGGGGGCGACCGAGACGGTCGCGCTCCTCGCGACAGGCGGGTCATTCCCACTCGATGGTGGCGGGGGGTTTGCTGGAGATGTCGAGGCAGACGCGGTTGACGCCCTTGACTTCGTTGATGATGCGGTTGGAGAGTCTTTCCAGCAGGTCGTAAGGGAGCTTGGCCCAGTCGGCGGTCATGCCGTCCTGCGATTCGACGGCGCGGATGACGATGGTGTTTTCGTAGGTGCGCTCGTCGCCCATGACGCCGACGCTGCGCACGGGGAGGAGGATGGCGAAGCTCTGCCAGATTTTGTAGTACCAGCCGCTGTTCATCATTTCCTCGACCACGATCCAGTCGGCGGCGCGCAAGATGTCGCAACGCTTGGGCGTGACCGCGCCGAGAATGCGCACGGCGAGGCCCGGTCCGGGGAAGGGCTGGCGGAAGAGGATTTCCTTGGGGAGGCCCAGTTCCAGGCCGAGTTGGCGTACCTCATCCTTGAACAGGCATTTGAGCGGCTCGATCAATTTGAATTTCAAGTTTTTGGGCAGGCCGCCGACGTTGTGGTGGCTCTTGATCAGGGCGGCCGGATTGCCGGCGATGGGGACGGACTCGATGACATCGGGATAAAGGGTGCCCTGGGCCAGAAAGCGGGCGCGGCCGGCGCGGCGGGTCGCCTGGGTAAAAACCTGGATGAAGGTCTTGCCGATGATTTTGCGTTTGCGCTCCGGATCGGTCACGCCCTTGAGGCGGCCAAGAAAGAGGCGGGAGGCGTTGCAGTATTTAAGCTTGAGCTTGAAATGGCGTCCGAAAACCCCGCGCACGACGGCGGCCTCGCCCGCGCGCAGCAAACCATTATTGACAAAGATGCAGGTGAGGCGGGTGCCCAGCGCCTTGTGGAGCAGGGCGGCGGCCACGCTGGAATCCACGCCGCCGCTGAGGCCGAGGATGACGCGTTCGCCGCCGGTTTGGGCCTGGATTTCCTCGACGGCCTGGTCGGCGAAATGGCGCATGGTCCATTGGCGTCCGCAGCCGCAGATGCCGTGGACGAAATTGGCGATGATTTCGCGGCCGCGCGGGGTGTGGGCGACTTCGGGGTGAAATTGCAGGCCGTAAAAACTGCGGGAGGGATCCTCGATGGCGGCGAATTCGGAGTTGTCGGAGGCGGCGACGGCCTTAAAGCCCTTGGGCATGCGGGTCAGTTTGTCGCCGTGGGAATTCCAGATTTGCAGGCGGCCGGGCAAATGGGCGAAGAGAGCGGAGGAGGGGTCTTTGACCGACAAGGCGCCTTTGCCGTATTCGCGTTTCTGGCCGGGTTCGACCTTGCCGCCGAGGAAATGGGTGAGCAGTTGCACGCCGTAGCAGATGCCGAGGATGGGGATGCCCAGATCGAAAATGGCGGGGTCCGGCATGGGGGCGTCCTTGGCATAAACGCTGGACGGCCCGCCGGAGAGAATCAGTCCCTTGGGGGTCAGGCCGGCCAGGGTGGAGGCCGGGGTGTCGTAGCGCAAGATGGTGGAATAGACGTGGCACTCGCGAATCCGCCGGGCGATCACCTGCGTGAATTGCGAGCCGAAATCCAGGATGACAATTTGTTCCATCGCCGAAAAGTAAGAGGCCACTGTGTGCCGCGGCGGGCCAAATAAGCGAGAAAAAACTTCCGAAAACACAACCGGCGGCGCCTTTCACCTTTTTTGACGCTTCTCTGCCTTGGGCAAGGTTTCAGGATTTCGGAACGATTGAGAATTGGTCATTGAGAACTTGTCATTGGTCATCGGAAGAGGTTGGCGAGGGGGTTGACAGGACCAACCACCAATTCTCAAAAGCAAGGCACGGCCGGGTCAGGCGGGATCGGGGCAGGAGACGATGCCGGCGTTTTGGATTTCCACGCGGGGCGGGATTTCGGCGTAGGAGAGGACGGTCAGCTCGGCAAAGGCGGTCT
>JBEKUQ010000367.1:0-4108 GCA_049514835.1 Verrucomicrobiota bacterium
TCTCCGCTCGCCCCCAAAACACCGCCGCTCCCCGCCAAGGCCAGGCGCGTCATCCACATCTTTGCCGCCGGCGCGCCCTCCCACGTGGATACCTGGGACCCCAAGCCCGCCCTGGCCAGATACTCCGGCCAGCCCGTCGGCGACAAGGGCCTCGCCATGCCCTCCCCTTTTCAATTCGCCAAACATGGCGCCTCGGGCATTGAGGTCAGCGAAGTCTTTCCCAAACTGGCCGAACATGTGGACGACATGGCCATCATCCGCTCCATGTACACCGACATCCCCGCCCACGAAATCGCCACCGTCATGATGAACACCGGCTCCCGCCAATTGCTCAAACCCTGCCTCGGTTCATGGACCATTTACGGCTTGGGCACCGAAAATCAAAACATGCCCGGCTTCATCTCCCTCCACGCGGGCGGCGGCCTCCCCCCCGGCGGCGAGCAGAATTGGGGCGCGGCCTTTCTCCCCGGCGTTTATCAAGGCACCAGCATCAATACCCAGGCCGGCTCCGTCAATCAGATGATCGAAAACATCAGCAATCCTTACGTCTCCGAACAGGAACAGCGCCGCCAGCTCGATCTCGTCCGCCAGCTCAACGAACTCCACGCCCAGAACCTGCAAAAGGACGCCCAACTTGAAGCCCGCATCGAGGCCTGCGAAATCGCCTTCAAAATGCAGGCCGCCGCCTCCGATGCCTTCGATCTCTTCAAGGAACCGCCCGACCTCCGCTCCCTTTACGGCGACACCACCCAGGGCCGGCAAATGCTCATCGCCCGCCGCTTGCTCGAACGCGGCGTCCGCTTCGTCCAGGTCTGGGCCGGCGGTTGGGACCACCACCAGGACATCGCCGTCCGCCTCCCCCTAACCGCCCGCGAAATTGACCAGCCCCTCGGCGAGTTCCTGACCGATTTGAAAGAACGCGGCATGCACGACAGCACCCGGGTCGTCTGGGGCGGCGAATTAGTCCGCACACCCACACAGCACCGAGTCGGCAACCCCAAGCCCGGCCGCGACCACAACTCCAAGGGCTTCTCCCTCTGGCTGGCCGGCGGCGGCGTCAAAGGCGGCACCATTTACGGCGCCACCGATGAATTGGGCGCCCAGGCCGTCGAGAATCCCGTCCATATCCACGACCTCCACGCCACCATCCTCGCCTTGCTCGGCTTCGACCACACCCAACTGACCTACCGCTACAATGGCCGCGACTTCCGTTTGACCGATGTCGCCGGCAACGTCGTCCAATCCGTCATCGCCTGAATGAGCGCCCCGGCCACAGATCGCCGCCAATCCAACCGGCGGGGCGCGGCGGCGCCCCTGCCAAAGCTCCCGCCGCGGTTTGGCCCTGTCCGCCATTTCGCTTCCGTTTGTCCTTTTCGTCCTTCCTGGCCGCCGGGCCTGACAGTCCTCCGCCGCGGTCTGCGCTGGGCGCTTCTGCTCCTCAGCCCCCTGCCCGCCTGGGCCGCTGATCCCTCTCCCGCCCAGCTCCAGTTCTTCGAAAACAAAATCCGCCCCATCTTTGTCAATAATTGCTACAAATGCCACAGCCGCCAGGCCGAAAAACTCAAGGCCAATCTCTCCCTCGAATTCCGCGATGGCCTCCTCAAGGGCGGCGAAACCGGTCCGGCCATCGTTCCCGGCGATCCCGACCGCAGCCTCCTCATCAAAGCCGTCCGCTACACCGATCCCGACCTGCAAATGCCTCCCAAGAATCCGCTTTCCGATCAGCAAATCGCCGACCTCGAAGCCTGGGTCAAAATGGGCGCCCCCGACCCGCGCCTCGCCGGCGCCACCCTCGCCTCCGCCGACTGGGGCAAAAACCGCCGCGAACACTGGGCCTTTCAGCCCGTCAAAAATGTCCAGCCCCCGCAGGTCGCCGGCGCCGCCTGGGTCTCCACTCCGGTGGACGCCTTCATTCTGGCCAAACTGGAGGCCGAACACATGCAACCCGCCCCGCCGGCCGACAAGCGCGCCCTGCTCCGCCGCGCCACTTTCGACTTGACTGGGCTGCCCCCCACGCCGGAGGAAGCCCAGGCCTTCGCCAATGACATCTCCCCCGACGCCTTCGCCAAGGTCGTGGACCGCCTCCTCGCCTCGCCCCAATACGGCGAACGCTGGGGCCGTTTCTGGCTCGACACCGCCCGTTACGCCGACACCAAGGGCGACGTCCGCCTGAACCAGGATGTCCCCCTATATCCCTTCGCCTGGACCTATCGCGATTACGTCGTCCGCTCCTTCAACGAGGACAAGCCCTACAACATATTCGTCCGCGAACAAATCGCCGGCGACCAGCTTCCCCCCGCCGAACACCACCCGGAACTCGCCGCCCTGGGCTTCCTCACCCTGGGCCCGCGTTTCAACGATAACGTCAACGATATTATGAACGACCGGATTGACGTCGTTTGCAAAGGCCTCCTCGGCCTGACCGTCACCTGCGCCCGCTGCCACGACCATAAATTCGATCCCATTCCGCAAAAGGATTACTACTCCCTCAAAGGTATATTTGACAGCTCCGCCGAACCGGCCGAGGAACCCCTGCTGGATCCCGTCCCAACGACCCCGGCCTACGCCAGCTTCGCCGCCAGGTTGAGCGCCACCAACCAGATCCTCGCCGCCGCCCAGCTCAAACTCCGCAGCCTGCCCCGCGGCGGCGGGCCTGCGGCCAACCCCGACCTCCGCCGGCAGCTCCAGCAACAAATCAACCAGGCCCGCCGCGTCGCCGCCTTGCTCGAAGCAAGCGACCCCGCTTCTCCGCCCCGCGCCACCATTCTCCGCGACATCGTCAAGCCCCATGATTCCCCCCTCTTCATCCGCGGCGAAGCCGGCAACCAGGGCGACATCGTGCCCCGCCATTTCCTCACCGTCATTGCCGGCCCCAATCCCCCCCTCTTCCGCATGGGCAGCGGCCGCCTCCAACTGGCCGAGGCCATCGTCAACCCCTCCAACCCCCTCACCGCCCGCGTCCTCGTCAACCGCGTCTGGATGCATCATTTCGGCGAGGGCTTTGTCACCACCCCGGACGATTTCGGCAACCAGTCCGACCCGCCCAGCCACCCCGAACTCCTCGACTACCTGGCCGCCCGCTTCATGCAGGACGGTTGGTCCCTCAAAAAACTCCACCGCCTCATCATGCTTTCCAGCGTTTATCAGCAAAGCAGCCAAAACAATCCCCGCTACGCCGAATTGGACCCCCAGAACCGCCTCTTGTGGCGCGCCAATATCCAGCGCCTCGAATTTGAGGCCGTGCGCGATTCCCTCCTCGCCATGGGCGGCGAATTGGACCCCGCCCTGGGCGGCCCCCCCGTCCAGCTCCAGCAGGGCCAGGGCGGCTACTCCCATCGCCGCACCCTTTATGGTTTGGTGGACCGCCGCAATCTCCCCGAAGTTTACAGTCAATTCGATTTTGCCAACCCCGACATCACCATGGGCAAACGCTACCTCACCACCGTTCCCCAGCAGGCCCTCTTCATGATGAACAGCCCCCTCGTCGTCGAACTGGCCCGCAAACTCGTCAACCTCCCCGAATTCATCGCCCTGTCCGGCCCCCAGGAGCGCATCCGCTTCCTCTACGAACGCATCCTGCAAAGACTCCCCACCGACCTGGAAATCAAGCTCGGCGAGGAATTCGTGGACGACTCCCCTCCCGCCGAATTGATCACCGAGGAGGCCCGTCAGCGTCTCCGCGCCGAGCGCGGCGCCGCCGGCCAGCGCGCCGGACCTCGCGCGGGCGGACGCCGCATGTCCCTGGTCAGCCTGGGGCCAAACCAGTTGCGCGCCATCGGCACCTGGGCCAAATACGCCCACGCCCTCCTCCAGACCAACGAAGTCCTCTTCCTCGATTAACCCCGCGTGAACCGCCGATCTATGACTGACGCATCCCCTTGTCGTCATTAAAGGTTGCCCTCCCCGCCAACCGGGCCTACCTTCCAGAAACTTTTCCCGGATGCCGGGTTAAATCCAGCAAGCCATTTGCGGAAATGAATGGAAACACTCCCAACGCCCGACCAGGAAGAGACGGACCCGCGCCGGAACCGGCGCGCACGTCAATCATTTTTCCCTTCATCCTCCTGGGCCTCCTCCTCATCGGAGGCGCCGGCATTTACTTCGCCCT
>JBEKUQ010000368.1:0-4105 GCA_049514835.1 Verrucomicrobiota bacterium
CTCCAGGGACGATTGTCCAAGGAGAACGAAGGCGCGCCGGAGGGGCCAGTGGCCGCGGCCGCCCTCTCACCCGAGGGCTGACCGCCGCCGCCGTGTCAAAGAAACTTACAGCCGATGACGTCCGACAATCGTTGAGCGCGCAGGTCGCGGCGCGAGGCGCGGAGATTTTTGAAAAATACGGGCCGCGCCCCGGCTGGAACGAGTTGCTGCGCCTTCTGGAAGACCGGGGCTGCGTCCGCTACCCCTGCACGGTCGCCTTCGACGCCGGGCCGCTGCAAGCGGGGGAGTGCGCCTGGCCGAAGCCGAAGGGGGACCGGCCGGAGGACGGCTTTGTGATTTGCATTCATCCGGTGTTCATGACGCAGTTGGACCGGGCGGCGCACCTCGCGCTGTATCAACTGGTCGTTGTCAACTATGGGGAATTTGCCACCGCCGAGGACGCGGAGATTTTCGGCGCGGCGGCGCTGGGCATGTCCCGGGAACAGTACTATGAGGGTCTGTGCGAAATGGCGGATTTGATTGGGGAATAGCCGGGGCGGCGGGAAGCAAGGCTGGAAATAGAGGCGTTCCGGGAGGCGAATAATGCGCGGCGGAGTTTTCTGCGCAATGTTCTCTGTGTGAGGATTTCGAGGGGCAAGGCGGCCCGACTGGCGAGTTCCCTCTTTGAATTGCGCCGGCGGGAAGCGCCGCCGGGTTTCAATCGTTCCATCGCGGACTGGAGTTAAGGAAGGCGGGCCGGCGGGGCGGCGTGCCATCGGCGGGGATGAGATGCGGGGCGATCAGTCAATCAGACGGCGGGACAGGTCGCCATAGGCGTCAATGCGGCGGTCACGCAGGAAGGGCCAATGGGTGCGGGCGGTTTCGACGTGGCGGAGGTCCAACGGCACGAGGAGGGTTTCTTCTTCATCCACGGCGGCCTTGGCGAGGATTTCACCGGAGGTGCCGGCGACGAAGCTCTGGCCCCAGAATTGGAGGCCGGGATCGCCGGCGGGTTTTTCCCAGCCGACGCGGTTGACGGCGGCGACAAAGCAGCCGTTGGCGATGGCGTGGCTGCGCTGGATGGTTTCCCAGGCGCTGTGCTGGATGGCGCCGAGATCGGTTTTTTCGGCCGGATGCCAGCCGATGGCGGTGGGGAAGAAGAGGATTTCGGCGCCTTGCAAGGCGGTGAGGCGGGCGGCTTCGGGGTACCATTGGTCCCAGCAAACGCAGACGCCGATGCAGCTATAGCGCGTTTTCCAGGCGCGAAAGCCCAAATCGCCCGGGGCGAAGTAGAATTTTTCGTAGTAGAGGGGATCGTCGGGGATGTGCATTTTCCGATAGACGCCCAGCAGGGTGCCATCGGCATCAATAATGGCGGCGCTGTTGTGGAACAGGCCGGAGCCGCGGCGCTCGAAGAGGGAGGCGATGAGGACGACCTTGAGGCGGCGGGCGAGCTTTTGCAGGACGGCGGTGCTGGGACCGGGGATTGGCTCGGCGAGTTTAAAGTGCTGGTGGTCCTCGCTTTGGCAGAAATACTGGGAGCGGAAAAGTTCCTGGGTGCAAATGATCTGTGCGCCCTGGCGGGCGGCGGCGGTGATGCGCTCCACGGTGCGGGTGAAGTTGGCGGCGGGGTCGCGGGAGCAGCGGGACTGGATGAGTCCCAAGGTGACGACGGGAGAAGGTTGGAGCCTGGGTTTTGTCATGTTGAGATTGGCCGCGGGGGCGGCGGGCCGGTGGCCAGCAGCTAAGAGATGGCCGGGGGCTTGGGCAGGAGGGCGGTTTTGCCCTGCTCCTCGCTGAGAGCGGCGGGGCCAGTCTGGCCGAAGAGTTCGCGCATGAATTTGCCGAGGGTCTCGTTGGTCGGTCCGTAGCCCTGGTGGTAAATGTAGTATTCCAAATCGTAAAGGAGTTCGTCGGCGGTGGAGTAGCGTGTGGACAGGTCGCGGGAAAGGGTGCGTTGCAGGATTTCGTTGAGGCGGGCGTCCACTTTGGGATTGATCTCGCTGAAATTGGGGAGGGGCATGGACATGATGCGCTCGCGGGATTCGTCGGCGGTGTGGCCCTTGAAGATATTGCGGCCGAGGAGCAAATTGCCGAGGACGACGCCGGTGGAGAACAGGTCGGAGCGGCGGTCGGTGATCTGGAAGTCGGCCTGCTCCGGGCTCATGTAATCGGCCTTGCCGGCCACGACTTCGCCTTCGTTGTCCTGGAGGAAGCCGCGGGCCTTGGCGATGCCGAAGTCGGTGAGTTTGACGTCGCCGGCGAAGGCGATCATGATGTTTTTGAAGCTGACGTCGCGGTGGACGATGCCGAGGGATTTGCCGGAGTCATCGGTCTTGGCATGGGCGTAGGCGAGGCCGCGGGCGACGCGGCTGGTGATGAAGACGGAGAGTTCGACGGGGACGGCGCGTTTTTTTTCGGCGACCTGCTGGGCGAATTGTTCGAGGTTGACGCCGTGGATCAATTCCATGCAGATGAAGTAAAGGCCGCGGGCCTCGCCCAGATGGTAGGTTTGGACGATGTTGGTGTGGATGAGGTCGGCGACGAGCTTGGCCTCGCCGATGAAGTTTTCGATGAATTGTTTCTGGCTGGCGTAGTTCTGGCGGATGACCTTCATGGCGACGCGCTTGACAAAATTGCGGGCGCCGTGCTGCTCGGCTTCGTAAACCACGCCCATGCCGCCTTCGAAAATCTTGCGGACGATCTCGTAGCGGAACTCGCTCTGAATGGTAAACAAGGCTGCCATGCCGGGCATGTTGGTAAAAGCAGGGGGCAAGTCAAGCTTTTGCCGGAAATTTTATTTTTGTCCTTGCGCGGATGGGGCGAAGGGATTTAAAAACGGCGGTAACTCGATGACAGCCGTCCCGGTCGAGCCATTGACTTAACAACCTACACGCCACAGATTATGTCAAGAAGACTCTCCAAATCGGAGCTTGCCGCGGAAATCGCCGCCCAGAGCGGACTGACGAAAAAAGCCAGCGCGGAACTTCTGGATCACCTGGCCGCCCTGGCCTACAAACATGCCAAAGACACCTTCACCCTCCCTGGCATCGGCAAGCTGGTGGTGGGCTACCGCAAGGCGCGCAAAGGCCACAATCCGAAAACGCTCGCCCCGCTGGACATTCCGGCAAAGAAGGTGCTCAAGTTCCGCATCGCCCAGGCCGCCAAAGATGCCATCCTCGGCCCCCAATAATTGGCCGTGCCGGCCAGGGCGCGCGGCGCCGCGGCCGGAGCGCCCTTTTTGGCGCAGGGCCGGGCGGTTGTCCGCGCGTGTTTGACCCGATGAAAATTGCCATCGTCGGCTGCGGCGCGCTGGGCAGTTACTACGGAGCGCGGCTTTGCCGGGCCGGAGAGTAGGTTCATTTTCTGCTGCGTTCTGATTACGAGGCGGTCCGCCGCGACGGGGTTTACGTTCAAAGCGTGCAGGGCGATTTCCACGTCCGCCCCGGATGCGCGCGGCGACCGGGTGAAATTGGCCCGGCGGACCTGGTTGTGATTGGGCTGAAGACCACGGCGAACGGGGCGTTGGCGGAACTTCTTCCACCGCTGGTGGGTCCGGGGACGGCGGTGCTGACGCTGCAAAACGGATTGGGCAACGAGGAGTTGATCGCGTCGCTGATCGGCCCGGAAAAAACGATGGGCGGCCTTTGCTTTGTGTGTTTGAACCGGGTTGCGCCGGGGAGAATCCACCACATCGCGCACGGCAACGTGGTGGTGGGGGAGTTTGGGCGGCCTTCGCAGCCGCGCACGCATCAAATCGCCGGTCTGCTGGCGAAAGCCGGGGTGGCCTGCGAGGTGAAAGAGAATCTTCAACAGGCGCATTGGGAAAAGCTGGTTTGGAACATCCCCTTCAACGGACTTGGGGTGGCCGGTTGCGCGGGGTTGGAGGCGGTGTTGCGCGGGCGGCTTGAGGCCGGACGAAAGCGCGGGCCTTGCCTGACGACGGACCGGTTGCTGGGCGATCCGCGCTGGGCGCAATTGGTGAGCGAGTTGATGATGGAAACCATCCGCACCGCGCAATCGCTGGGTCTGGCGGTGGCGGACGGCGAAGCGGCGCGCAATCTGGAGCGAACGACGGGGATGGGACCTTACAAGGCGTCCACGCTGCTGGATTTCGAGAGCGGGC
>JBEKUQ010000369.1:0-4105 GCA_049514835.1 Verrucomicrobiota bacterium
TGGGCTTGCCCCGCCAGAGCGCGCCCACCACCACCGGCGGGAAATCCGCCAACAAAATCGGACGGGTTTGCCGAGGAAAATTCATTTGCGGAATGGCCACCCAAACGCCCAGGCCGAAACCGCCGGCCACATACGTGGCGATCAAATCCACCGCGCTGGTTTCAATCCCCGGAATCCAGTCCACGCCCTTTTTGGCCAGTCCTTGTTGAAAATTCCGCGACACCGGTTCGTCCGGCGGCAGGCAGATCAGCGTGTCAGTAATTTTGTCCTGCCCCCAAAGCTGGCCCGCCTCGGTGATCTTGCTCTCCTTGGGCGCGAGCAAGACCAGCGGGAGTTCCAGCAAGGCCAGCGACTGGATGCCCGGCCCGGATTTGGTTTCCAGCAGCGTAATGGCCAGGTCTATTTCACCCTTGCGCAACAGGTTCTCCAAAACGGGTTGCGGGCCTTCGCGCAAGCCCAGTTTGAGCCCGGGGAATTTCTTGCGCAGATTCTGCAAAATCTCCGGAAAATAATCGCGCAGCACAATGACCGGACCGCCCAGGCGCAGGCGCGGCACGGGGCCGCCCTGCAATTCGGCTTCGATCGTTTCCAGATTGGCGAAAAACGGCGCGATGAAGTCGAAGAGCTTTTTGCCCGGCGGGCTGAGGGCAAAGGGACGGCGCTGAAACAAGGTGACGCCCAGATGGTCTTCCAATTGGGCGATCTGGCTGCTCACGGCCGGCTGCTGGATGCCGTAGGGGATATTGCGGACCGCCTCGGCAATGCCGCCGTGCCGGGCCACATAATAGAACAATTCCAGATGATGGATGTTCATGGTGTTAAGAGCTTTCGTCCGCCAGTTTTACCCTTCCCCCGCCCCAGGGCAAGGCCGGAAACGGGGCCGGAAGGAGAAAGGGGCGCCTCTCACTTTTGTCGAGATTTCCGGCAATTGGCCGGGCCGCTCCCGTAGGGCAGGCCTCTTGCCTGCCGGTTCGCGCGGCTTCCAGCCGCGCCGGAGCCTCGACAAGCGTGAGATGCGCTCAAGGAAAAAGCGCGCCGCGGGAGAAAAGGGAAAGGGAAAAACAGAACAGGAGGCCGTAGAGGTCGCAGAGTTTTCCCTCTCCGCGTCCTCTGCGATCTCCTGTTAAAAACCCACTAGAATCTGAAAAAGGGCACGAAGATTGAGAATTGGTCATTGAAAATCTGTCATTGGCAATCCAAAACCCCTCCTCCAATGGCAAATGACAAATTTTCAATTTTCAATTCTCAATTGCCTTCAAAGGCGCGCTTCCAAACGCCACTTCCATCCTGTTTGAATTGCGCCTCAATACTCGAAGTTGTTTTTGCGCCGGCCCCAAGTTAACGCTGATGGGACGGCCGCCCTACGGCGTGGCGGCGGTTTGGGGGAAGATCTGGTAGAGGATGAGGTAAACGGCCACGCCGGTCACGGAAACATACATCCACAAGGGCCAGGTCCAGCGCGCAATTTTTTTGTGGAGTTCAAATCGTTCCTTCAAGGCGCGGCTCAATGTCACCAGAATCAGCGGAACGATGGCGGCGGCGAGTATGGTGTGGGTCGTCAGCAAGGTGATGTACCAGGGACGGAACCAGGCCGGCTTTTGGAACCTGGTGAAGCCGCCCAGGTAGTGGTAGGCTAGATAACAAATCAGGAAAAGGACGGAGGTGGAAAAGGCGGCGATCATGCAGGCCCGATGGGCGGGCCTGTTCTTGCGCTTGATGCAGACGAAACCGGCCGCAAGCAGGATGGCGCTCAATCCATTGAGCGCGGCGTTGACCGCGGGCAAATCATGCACCGTCATAAATCAAGATTCACGTTTCCTTTTTCAGGTTGTGGATGGCGGCGAGAATGGCCGGGAGGCAGGCGGTGGTTTCGCCGTCAAAATAGCCGCGGATGCGCGCCTGTTGATCGAGCAAGACCAGCCGGGTGCTGTGGACCACCAGGTCCACGGGCGTTTGCCGCTCGGCCGGCGGCTTGTCCACCATGCTCAACTTCAACTGGTCCATGGCCAGGCTGCGCATCATTTCCTTGGGGCCGGTCAACAGGGTCCAGACTCCGGGGCGGGCGCCGAATTTCTCGCCGTATTTTTTGAGGATGGCCGGCGTGTCGAAATCGGGATCGCTGGTCAGGGAAACCAGGCGGACGGTGGAACCGGGCGGGAGGGAGTCCTGAATTTGTCTCATGGTGGCGGAGACGAGGGGACAAGGGCCGAGGCAACGGGTAAAAACAAGGTCCACCACGCAGATATGGCCGCGCCAATCCTCACAGGAGACCATTCTGCCTTCCTCATCGCGGAGTGAAAAATTGGTGACCGCGCCATAAACGGGCAGCGGCCGGGCGGGCGGGGTCAAGAGCAGAGGCGCGGCCACGACGGCGAGGACGATCAAGCCCAGGCCGCCCCAGACGAGGGACTGGAATTTGAAGCTAGGCTCTGACATGGCGAATAGTGAATTTTGAATTGTGAATTGTGCAAGGCGCGCGGAGGTGGAATTGCCAAAACTCCATCATTCCATCACTCCGTTCTTTGCCTCTCCTACTCATAGCCGCCGCCGGCCCCGGCCCCGGCGCTGGAGTTTTTGGCGACCCATTTGTCGTAATCCTGCTGGGAAACGACCTTGAGGGTCCCCCTCATGCCGTAGTGGGATACGCCGCAGAGTTGGGCGCAGTTGATCTGGTAGGTCCCCACCTGGTGGGGCGTGAACCAGGCCGGTATGCTCATGCCGGGAATGGCGTCCTGCGTCACCCGCATCGGCCGGATGGCGAAACAGTGGATCACGTCCATCGAGCTGATATAGGCGACCACCGGTTTGTCCACGGGCACGACCAGTTCATTGGCCACGATGAAGTTGGATTTGTAATTGGGGTCCTTCTTGTCAAGTCCATAGGTGTTGTCGGCGGAGACCAATTGCTTGTCTTGTTTGGCGAATTCGCCGTTCGGGCCTGGATACCAGCCATGCCAGTTGAATTGGGCGGCGATGACCTTGATGGTGGTGACGTCGCCGGGCTTGCTCCCCTTGGGAAAGGCCTCCACGGCATGAGCCCAGAGCGGAATGGCCAGGCCGACGAGGAGCACCCCTTCGATCAGGGCGACCACGCCTTCGAGGTAAGAGGAGGAATGATTCCTCACGCCAACGTGATCGGCCTTGGGATGGGCGCGCCGGTTAAACTTGACCAGAACCAGAATGAAATAACTGAGCCACCCGACAAAGAGAAGGAGCATCAGGACGTGGACGCCAAAGATCAGGTTGTCCACGCCGGCGCCGGTGGAGGAGGCGTCAATGGGCAACCCCAAAAACCTTTTCAGATTCAGCAAGGTGTTCATCGGGTCAGGGGGGTGTTGGCCCCGGCGGCTTTTCGGTCTGGTCGGCCCGCGCCGAGGCGGCGGCCTTGCGCGAAAGAAAGACAAAGAAGGAGGCCGCCCCGAAGAGCACCGTGACGATGACCGCCAGCAAACTGAAGATGCCGGCATTGAGACTGCGCGCCATGTTGGAATCCGACTTGCCGAAGCAAGCCGCGCAGGCCAGCAGACCGGAGGGCGACGCCAACCCCGCCAAAATCATGGCCCAGGCCAGTGTTTTGATTCTTTTCATAAATAACCAATATGCTTGAGTTTTCGCAGCACGGCCCGGCCATACCAAATCATGCCCAGGCCCGACAGAATGGAGACCGTGCCGCCGAGCAAGTCGGCCCGCTCACCGGTCAGCCGGTATTGGTGGAGCAGCCAGCCGCCGAAGAAAAAGGCCAGCAAGACCACGCAGGTCACAAAAACAATATGGAAGGCCTTCAACGACATATCATGGCATGTGGATAATATTTTCGTGCTGCATAGACAACACCGTAAGATACATCAATGCGGCAAAAAAGAAAACGGTGCAGACCAAGACGGAGTAAATCAATTTCTTCTCGGAGATGAGGTGCATGAAAAAGCCGGCGACCAGGAAGCCCTTGGTGGAGGCAATGATGAGGGCGGCGACAATGTTGATTTCGCGGCTGCCAAAATTGATGAAAGAGGCCCAGACGGTCAGGATGGTGCCGATGATCAGCGCCACGCCGACGATGGCGTAGGTGCGCATATGCTTTTTGGCTTCCTCGACGGAGTGCGCGCCG
>JBEKUQ010000370.1:0-4102 GCA_049514835.1 Verrucomicrobiota bacterium
CTCCCGCAAATCGTCAATATGAACCTGGCCCGCCCCCGTCCGCTTCGCCTTCGCCTCCAGGCCGCGCAACTCCTCCTCCTGTCCGATGTTGGCGCAGAAGGCGACCATCTCCGCCTCGTAGTTCTCCTTGATCCAGGACAACAAAACCGAAGTATCGAGTCCTCCAGAATAAGCCAGAATAATTTTCATGCGGTGCCATTCAATCAAACACCGCCCGGAAATGCAAAGTGAGAAATGAGAGGCCACCCATCTCCCCACGGCGCGCGCGTCAGCGTGGGTGCAGGACAAAATTCTTTGCGAGCCGATGCTTGCCTGGGAGCGTGTATGCGTCTCGATACAGCCATCTCGCGCACTCCCCCTCTCTCTCCCCGCTTGCGGGGAGAGAGCCGGAGAGAGGGGTTCCCATTCTTGTCTAACTCCTGGCGCCAAGAATTCTGGCCTGCACACCGTCAGCGTCCGACGTCCGTTTCGTGCCGCTTCATTTATACTTTATACTTTATACTTTATCATTTTGCCTTCTCCCTCTTCCCCGGCTCCACATGCACCAGCACGTCCTTCACCGATGGCACCGCCTCGCGCACCCGCGCCTTGACCTGATGGGCAATCTCGTGGCCCTGCTGCACCGTGATATGCGGGTCCACTTCAATGTGCATGTCCACCAAGTATTGAAAGCCCGTCTTGCGCGCCTGGCATTTCTCCACCGCCTGCACCCCGCCGACCGCCGCCGCCGTGGCGCGGATTTGCCCCAGCAGGACCGCACTGGGCGCCGCGTCCATCAATTCATCCAGCGCCGGCCGCAGCAGCCGCCAGGCGTTCCACCCGATGATCGCCGCCGCGAACAGCGCCGCCGCGTCATCGGCATAGACCCAACGCGGCCCGCCCAGCAGGCAGGCGCTGATCCCGATGGCCGCCGCCAGCGACGTGATCGCGTCCGAGCGATGATGCCAGGCGTCCGCCGCCACCGCCCCGCTCTCCGCCATCTTCGCCTGACGCGAGACGTAGCGGAACACCAGTTCCTTCACCCCCACCACCCCGATCAAGATGTAAAGCGTGAAGGCCCGCGGCGGTTCGCGCGGTCCGAACAGTTGCCGGCCGGCGTTGATGGCGATGCCCAGCGCGGCGAGCAACAGCATTGTTGACACCACCGCCGCCGCGATCGCCTCCGCCTTGCCGTGGCCGTAGGGATGATCCCGGTCCGGCGGTTCCGCCGCCAGCACCACCGCCCGCCAGACAATGATCGAACTCAAGATGTCCGTCAGCGATTCCATCGCGTCCGCGATGAGGGCGTGCGAATGGCCAAAAACTCCACCCGCCAGCTTGCCCGCCGCCAGCACGACATTGACGCCGATCCCCAAAAAGGTGGCGCGCAGGCTGCGTTCTGTCCGGTTCATCGGCACAATCTCAAATCATGTGACAAAACATGGCGTCCCGCAATTTCGGTTCAAACCAGGTGCTTTTCGGCGGCATCAGGCCGCCTGCGTCGGCGATGCTCATCAAATCCCCCACGCTGGTCGGGAACAGCGAAAACGCGCACGCCTGCTCCCCGCTGTTGACCCGCTTTTCCAGTTCCTCCGTCCCCCGGATGCCGCCCACAAAATTCACCCGCCGGCTCGTCCGCGGATCGTCAATGCCGAAAATCGGGGACAGCACGTGCTTTTGCAGCAGCGTCACGTCCAGTCCCTCCGCCGGGTCTTTCGCCGCGCAAAACTCCGCCCGGAAACGCAGCCCGCGCCACTGCTTTTCCAGATACAGCGCCAGTTCGTGTTTGCCTTCCGGCCGCGCCGGGCCGCCGGGCCGCACTTCAAAAACCGTTTCCAGCTTCTTCAACAATTCCGCCGCGCTCAACCCGTGCAAGTCTTTCAGCACCCGGTTGTAGGGCAGGATGCGCAGTTGATTGTCCGGAAAAATCACGCTCAGGAAAAAACCGCTCCCGCCCGCGCCGCGCCGCGCCTGGAACACCCGCGCCGCCGCCGCGCACCGATGATGGCCGTCGGCAATGTAAAGAAACGGAATCTTCCCGAACATTTCGCCCGCCAGCGCAATGTCCTTCCCGTCCCGCAACGGCCACGACGTATGCCGGATGCCGTCCCGCGCCGTGAAATCCGTGTCCGGCGGTTCCGCGATTTGCCGCGCCACCAGCTCGTCCACCGCCGGCGCCGCGCGATAGACCAGGAACACCGGGCCGGTTTGCGAACCCAGCGCCTCGATGTGCCGCACCCGGTCATCCTCCTTGTCCGGCCGCGTCAACTCGTGCTTTTTGATCACCCCGCTCAAATAATCCTCGCAACTCGCCGCCGCCACCAGGCCCGTCTGGGAATGACCGCCCATGATTTGCCGGTAAAGATAAAAGCAGGGCCGGCCCTCCTGGCGGAGGGCCCCCGCGCCGATGAGCCGGTCAAAATTCTCCCGTCCCTTCCGGTAAACCTGCGCCTCGTCAGCGTTCACCCCGGGGGCCAGGTCAATTTCCGGCTTGCTCACATGCAGAAAACTCAGCGGATTTCCCGCCGCCAGCACCCGCGCCTCCTCCGACGACAGGACGTCGTAGGGCAGCTCGCAAATTCTCTCCGCCAGCTCCGGTCGCGGCCGCAGGGCGGCAAATGGTTTGAGGACAGCCATAAATGCGCGACCACTGAACACCAAAAACCAAAAACTGGCAAGCGGCGCGCGCCGCTGCGCACGCTTTTCCCCGCATTGCATTTCGCCGGCAAATGGCACAGACTCATTGACCATGAAGACTCCCGCTGAATTGTTTTCGCTGGACGGCAAGGTCGCCGTGGTCATTGGCGGCACCGGCGAATTGTGCGGCTCCATCGCCGCCACCTTCGCCAAGGCCGGCGCCCGCGTCGTCCTCGCCGGGCGCGACGCTCAAAAAGCCAGGCTGCGCCTGGATCAAATCGCCGCCGACGAAGGCGCCGCGGAGTTTTTGGCCTGCGACACCACTTCCAAAGCCGGTCTGGAAATACTGCTGGGCCAGACGGTGGCCAAGGCGGGCCGGGTGGACATCCTGGTCAACGGCGCCGGCGTCAATTCCGCCACTCCCTTCCTGGACATCGCCGAGACGGAGATGGATCGCATCCTCACCGTCAACTTCAAGGGCCTTTTCCTCGCCTGCCAGGTCTTCGGCCGGCACATGGTCGGGCGCGGCTCCGGCAGCATCATCAACGTCGGCTCGGCTTCGGGGCTTCTCCCGCTCTCTCGCGTCTTCACCTATTCGGCCTCCAAGGCCGCCGTGCATAACCTCTCCAAAAACCTGGCGCGCGAATGGGCCGCCAGGGGCGTGCGCGTCAACATCCTGGTCCCCGGCTTTTTCCCCGCCGAACAAAACCGCAAGGTCCTCAGCCCGGACCGCGTGGCGGCCATCATGGCCAAAACTCCCATGGCCCGGTTCGGCCAGCCCCAGGAACTGGCCGGGGCCGCCTTGCTCTTGGCCTCGGACGCCGGCAGCTTCATCACCGGGGCAGAGATCATTGTTGATGGAGGCTTTGCCGCCATGTCAATATGACTCCTTGCCATTATGAAATTCTGCGACAAAAACTTTTTGCTCTCCAACCCGGTCGCCCGCGAGCTTTTCCACGGCACGGCCGCGGTCCAGCCGATCATTGATTATCACTGTCATCTTTCCCCGCGCGACCTGGCGGAGGACCGCCGCTTCAAGAACCTGCACGAACCCTGGCTGGAAGGCGACCATTACAAATGGCGCGCCATGCGGGCCGACGGCGTGCCGGAGCCGCTCATCACCGGCCAGGAAACCACGCCCCGCCAAAAGTTCCAGGCCTGGGCCGCCACCGTGCCCCACACTCTGCGCCACCCGCTCTTCCATTGGACCCACCTCGAATTGCGCCGCTATTTCGGCATCCAAACCCTGCTCGACGAATCCTCCGCCGCCGCCGTCTGGGCCGAGGCCAACCGCCTGCTCGCCCAGCCGGGCTGGTCGGCGCGCGGACTGGTCGAGCGCATGAACGTCAAAATAATATGCACGACAGATGATCCTGCCGACGCCCTCGAACACCACCAGGCCCTCGCCAGGTCCCGCTGGAAGGTCAAGGTCTTTCCCGCCTTCCGCCCGGACAACGCCCTGCGCGTCGCCCAGCCCGAACGCTTC
>JBEKUQ010000371.1:0-4095 GCA_049514835.1 Verrucomicrobiota bacterium
GGCACCCTCACCTGCACCGGCGCCCCCAGCGTCGGCACTTCGATCTCCGCCCCCAGCGCCGCCTGCGCAAAGCTGATCGGCACTTCGCACAGCAGATCGTCCCCGTCCCGCTGAAATATCTCATGCGCCTGCACATGCAGCACAATGTGCAAATCGCCGGCCGCGCCCCCGTGCATTCCCGCCTCGCCGTTGCCGGAGGAACGCAGCCGCACCCCGCTGTCCACACCCGGCGGAACTCGGATCGTGATCTTGGCGGAGCGTTCGCGGCGCCCGCTGCCGCCGCAGGGGCGGCACGGTTTGTCAACTATACGCCCACGCCCGCCGCAGTGCGGGCAGGTCTGCGCGATGCTGAAGATGCCCCGCGAGCTGACCACCTGCCCGTGCCCGCGGCAGGTCGGGCACGGCTTGGTCGAGGACCCTTTTTCCGCCCCGCTCCCGCCGCACTGCTCGCACGCCCCCAGCTTGTTGATCGTAATTTCCTTCTCGCAACCCTGCGCCGCCTCCAGGAACGTTATCTCCATGTCGTAACGCAGATCGTCCCCGCGCCGCCCCTCCTCCGAGGACCGGCTGCCGCCCGTCCCGAACAAGTCGTCAAAAATGCTGCCCCCGCCGAACACCTCGCGGAAAATCTCGCTGGGATCGTGAAAACCGCCGGCGCCGGGCTGGCGCGCGCGGGACCCGAAGGCGGCATGGCCGTAGCGGTCGTAGGCCGCGCGCGCATCGGGGTCGTTCAGGATTTCATAAGCCTCCCCCAGTTCCTTGAACTTGTCCTCGGCCGATTTGTCGTTGGGATTGCGGTCGGGATGGTGCTTCAAGGCCAGCTTGCGGTAGGCCTTCTTGATCTCCTCGCTCTCCGCGTTCCGGTCCACGCCCAGGACTTCGTAGTAATCGCGTTTGGCCATAGGCGCTATCAGGCGGCCGGTTTCTTGGCCACGATGACGCCGGCGGGGCGGATGAGGCGGTTGTGGAATTTATAGCCTTTGCGAATTTGCTGGAGGACGCGGCCTTCGGGGGCCTCGCGCTTTTCCTCCTGGGCAAGCGCCTCGTGGCTGGCGGGGTCAAACATATTGCCGGTGGCGTCAATTTCCTCCAGCCCGGCTTGGGCCAGCGTGGATTTGAGCTGGTTGGAAACCATCACGATCCCCTCGCGCAGCGACTGCGTGGCCGGATCGGGTTTGGCGGCGGCCAGCGCCATCTCAAAGGCGTCCAGCGTCGGGATGAGCTTTTTCAGCAGGGCCTCGTTGGCGAAAGTGACCGCCTCCTGCCGCTCGCGCGCCGCGCGCTTCGTGTAATTCTCAAAATCAGCCGCCAGATACAGGTACTTCTCCCAGTTTTCCTCCGCCTTGGCGGCGCGTTCCTTCAATTCGGCGACTTGCTCCGCGCTCGGCGCCGCCGGCGCGAGCACTTCCTTCCCGGCCGCCGCGCGGGCCTTCTCATTGGCATCCACTTTCATATTCTTCACATCCATTCAAAACGACAAAATCAACCGCCTGCCAACATACCGGCCCCACCCCTGCTTTTCAACATTTGTCTTGGCCCTGGTGAACCCCTTCGCACCGCCGCCGTCTTTGGCGAACCGTGGCCGGTGGCCGTCTGGCCGTGTGGGGCAGGCATCTTGCCTGCCGGTTGGCGCGGCTTCCAGCCGCGTCATAAGGGAATTTCGCAAATGCAGGGCGATTGAACCGCAATAGCACATTTTTCAGCGACTCTGCGGTTAAAACAATTCCCCATCCGTGTCATCCGTGCCATCCGTGGTAAAAACTCTTCTCTGCGCCTGCGTCTCTCCAGGAAATAATTCAGAAAACGCCTTCTTCCATTCCCTTGATAACCATCCCCTCCCCTGCCCTCACCTCTTCGCCTCCACCGCCTTTTGAAACTCCGGCGTCTGGCGGATCTTGTCAAAACTCGGGTCCTGCCGCACAAAATCGTGCATATTGGTCACCGCTGCATTCGTCAGCCGGTCCGAGGAATTCAGCGCAAACGCCTTTCCCAGGTCCGCCGCCGCCTCGCCCGCCTTCCCATCCAGCGCCTCCATCCGCGCCTGCGCAAACCACAACTCCCAATCCGTCGGGCTGCTCGCCGTCAACCGTTGCATCACCGCCGCGCCTTTGCCCGGTTTGCCCATGGTCGCATAAGCCACCGCCGCCTTGAACAGCGTCTCCGCGCCGCTCCGCGGGTCCTTCGCCACCGCGTCCAGCATCAACTCCGCCTCCGCCGCCTTGCCCGACTGCGCCAGTTGTTGCGCCTGCGCCAGCCGTTGCCCCGCCTGCGCCTTCTGATCCGCCAGCGCCCGGCCCACTCCCTCCAGGGAGTAGCTGATTTGCTCATTGCGCGGGTCCAGCTTTTGCGCCGTCTGCAGGATCAGCCGCATGTCCTCCAGCCGGTTCTGCCCCGAATAGAGCTGCATTAAATGCGAAACCGGCTCCATGTTGAATGGACAATAGGCAAACGACTGCTTCAACGCGAACTCCGCCTCCTTCAACATCCGTTCCCGCACTGCCGGGTTGCGCCGCGCCGCCTCCGACGAGTCCGCCCGCCACTGGTATATGCTGCTCCCAATGGCGTTGCGCAGCTTGGAAAACGACTTCTGCGCGTCCTCGTCCCGCAGAAATCGCGGATCGCCCTTGAACCCGCTGTAATCATGCGTCACATACACCTTGTCGCAAAAATCACAAATCTCCTGGATCGAAGTGTCGTAGGTGATCCAGTTCCCGATCGTCCGCTCCGAATAATCGCTCCAGAACTTGTGGTCCCGCGCCATCATCTCCTCCGTGATCTCCCCCACCGGCTGGCGGTTGACCTTCATGATGATGCCGTAAGGAATCAAATACGGATACATCCAGCCCAGCGGAAAACTTTCCTCCACGTAAAACTCGTGGTCCGGGTTCCGGTCGAAGATCAGCTTGGTCAGCACCCCGTTGATCTGGAACACCCCGCTGTTGCCCGTCAGTTGCATCTGCCCGTTCTTGGTGATGACCATTTGCTCGTCGGCCCGCAACTGTTTCGGTTCGTTGGGAAAACGCGCGTCGTGCTGCATGCGCCGGTCCGCGTCCTCCCGATACTCCGCGTAGGCCTGCTCCGAATCCTCCCGGCTCGGCTCCAGGATTTCGGTGTCCGGATACACCCCGCCCAGGCTCTTGACAATCTCCTCCGGGTAGGCCGCCTCCAGCATCCGCCGGTTCAGCCGCACCTTCGTGCTCGCCGTTTGCTCGTCCCAATTCTTCGCCACCTTGTCAATCAACGGCGGCAGTTTGACCTTCTGGAACCGCTCCGGCGTGTACATCGTCGGCCCGCTCGCCTTGTTGTTGGTCAGATTCAAAATGCCGTTGAAATCCGCCGCCAGCCCCCGCCCCAGCGCCGCCTTGTCCCCCTGCCCCCGCACCAGTCCCTGCGTCTCCGGCCTCAATTTTTCATAGAGGAATTTCGACAATTCATCCTGCCCCGCGTGCGGTTGCAGCTCCGCCGCCAGCTTGGCCGCGTCCTTGAACTGGTCCTCCTTGAACCACGAGGTCCCCGTCCGCCGCCGCCATTCGATCTTGGCCCCGATGTTCTCAAAAATATAATCCAGCCACTTCAGCGCCGCCGTCGGTTCGTGAAAGTATTTCGGCAGCTTCTCCGGCAGCAGCATTTGAAAAAACGGCCGATCATACTGCGCGCTCCGGTTGTACTGCGCCCGGATGTAATCCAGGTAGGTCGGGTCCGCCACCGCGTTTTGCGTGATCAAATATACGTCCCGCCGGCTGAACTTCTGGTCCTGCTCCGGCTGGCACGACGCCGGAATGAAGCTCTCGCAATAAATCATGTAAGTCGGGCAAAACCGCCCCGGATCCGTCCCTCCGTACAACACCGTGTCCGGCGCCATTTCCGGATAAACCAGGTTGCCGTCCGGCCCCTTCATCGCCTTCTCCCGCAAGGCCGCGTCGTACGTCAATTTCCCATCCGGCCCCTTGAACGGCGGCGTGAACATGTCGTGCCCGAACCAATAGCCAAACCAGTGCCCCTTCTGCTCGCTGTGATACCAATGCGACAACCCCGAACAAACCGGCATCACCGCAAACAATCCCAGCGTCACCAGCAGCGGCGCCCGCGTCCGGT
>JBEKUQ010000372.1:0-4087 GCA_049514835.1 Verrucomicrobiota bacterium
GCCATGCACACCACCAGTGCCACCTGCATCGCCGGCGAGATCTGGATCGGCGCGGTGTCCGGGCGCTCTTTTGACCAATAAATGGCCCGAACCACGCCCAAATACTAGGCCAGCGAGATGACCACGCCGATCACAGCCACAATGGCCAGTTTGTAAAAAGCCGGGTTGACCGCGGCATGTTCGACCACCGACTCCAAGAGGAAAAGTTTGCCGGCAAAACCCGCCAGCGGCGGAATGCCCGCCAGTGAAACCATGGCCATCGCCATCCCCGCCGCCAGGAAGGGCGAACGCTGGCTCAGTCCCGCCAGCGTGCTGATGTCGTCGGATTCGCGGCAAACAATGCAGATGACAATAAAGGCGGCGCCGAGGGTGAACAAGTAGCCGAGCAAATAATAGAGGATGGCGGCCGAGCCGGTGCGGTTGAGCGCGGCCACGCCGAGCATCAGGTAGCCCGCGTGGGCGATGCTGGAATAACCGAGCAGGCGCTTGAGGCTGCGCTGGGGCAGGGCGCAGAGGTTGCCGTAAAGGATGGTGATGGCCGCCACGATCATGAACAAGGTTTCCCAGTGACGCGAAACAAACGGGACGGCCGTGAACAGGACGCGGAGCAGCAGCACGAAGCCGGCGGCCTTGGAAGCAATGGCCAGGAAGGCGGTCACCGGGGTCGGCGCTCCCTGGTAAACATCCGGCGCCCACATTTGCTTGGGGAAGACGGCCGTTTTGAAGGCCAGCCCGACCAGCACGAGCAACAGGCCCAGCCAGAAAAGCCGGTTGTTGGCCAGCGAGGCCGAGGCCGCGCTCAAGGCGGTGAAATTGGTGCTGTTGGACGCGGCGAAGAGCAGGGCGATGCCGAAAACCAGAAACCCGGCGGAAAGCCCGCCCATCACCAGGTATTTCACCCCCGCTTCCAACGAGGCCAAGCGCCCCCGCTGAAAGCTGACCAGCACATAAAAGCTCACCGTGATCAATTCCAAGGCGACAAACACCAGGATGAAATCATTGGCCGAGGCCGCGAACATCATCCCCGCCAGCGCCAGCAACACCAGCACGTGGAATTCGGCGATGCCCACCGGAATCCGGTCCGCAAACTCCATCCCCATGAGCACCACCAAAATCGCCGCGCCGATGAAAAAGCGCTTGAAGAAAATCCCCAGGCCGTCGTCAATAAAAAGGCCGCCAAAACTGGTCATGGAGTTGTCGGTGATGTTGCCGGCAAAACTGGCGGCCAGGATGAAACCCAACCCGATCGCGGCCACGTAGCCGAGCCTGGCCTTGAAGGCCGCCGGCGTCCACAGATCAATGAGCAGGATGGCCAGGGCCAGTCCGACCACGGCCATTTCTGGAATGATCAAATTCAGGTTCATTGGTTTGGCTGGGGAGCAGCGGTCCGACGGGGAGCCAGCCGGAGCGGGCGCGGGCGCGGCGTCTTCGGGGCCGGTTTGACGACCAGCCTCGGTTGGCCGGAGGCCATCCGCGCCACCGGCTCCACGCTGGTGGCGATGCTGTCGGTGAGCAACCGCGGGAAACAGCCGAGCAAAATCAGGCAGGAGAGCAGCAGTCCATAAGGCAGCTTGCGCCAGGCATTGGCCGGATCGGCCACCGCGGGCCAGGCCTTCTCGCCGTGCCAAATATCGCGGATGGCCCGCAGCATATAAACGCCCGCGATGACCAGCGCCCCCCAGATGGCGAGCAGGGCGACCATCGGGAACATGTCCCAACTGCCAAACAACACCATCAATTCACCGGGGAAATTGGCGAAGCCCGGCAGGCCGCAACCCGCCAGCATCGCCATGATCATGACCGTCCCGATAAACGGCAGGTGGCGCAGCAATCCGCCCATGCGGTTGAGGTCCAGCGTCTTGAGCTGCTCCTCCAGGTACCCGCTCAAGGCAAAAGTCAGCGCCGCCAGAAAACCGTGGGCCACCATGATCAGCACCGTGCCGCTGATGCCAATGGCCGACAAGCTGGCCAGGCCGAGAAAGGCAAACCCCATGTGGGCCACGCTGGAATTGCCGATGAGCAGATTCAAATCCCGCTGCCGCATGGCCACCAGCCCGCAGTAGAGGATGTTGCCCAGGCACAGAAAAGCCAGAATATGAATCCACTTCGCCGCCTCGTAGGGCATGAGCGGCAGGGCGATGCGGATGAGGCCGTAAAGCCCGAATTTCTTCAGCACCCCGGCGTGCAGCATGGCGGTGGGCGCCGGCGCCGCGCCGTATCCCAGCGGCGCCCAGGAGTGGAAAGGCCAGAGCGACACGAGGATGCCGAACCCAAACAAGAGCAGCGGAAAAATCCACCCCTCCGCCTGCGCGCTGATGGGGCGCCCCTGGAAATAATTCGTCATGGCCACGATGTCAAAAGTGCGCTGGCCGGCGGGCAATTGCAGATAGAGCGCCAGCAGCCCGATCAGCACCAGCAGCGCCCCGGCGCTCAGGTAAAGGGTGATCTGGTAGGCCGCGAAATTCTTGTTGTCGCCCCGGCCCCAGACCCCGATCATGATGAAGACCGGCACCAGCGCCAGCTCGTGGAAAAAGTAAAAGCACACCAGGTCCAGCGAGGCGAAGGCGCCGAGGATGCCCCCGGCCATGAGCATGAGCAGAATGTAGAATTCCTTTTCGCGCGTCACGATCCTCCGCGCCACACACGTGGCCGCAAAAGCCACGATGGCGCCCATGACGATGAGGCCCAGGTTGATGCCGTCCACGCCGACGTGAAAGCCCAGGCGGATGCTCTGCGTCCATTCCTGCGAATACTCGAATCGAAATCCGCCGGCCCCCGCGGGGGCCTGGCCGAACCGGCAGAACATGACCACGGCGATCACCATGGAGCTGAAGGTGGCCAGCAGGGCGAGCGAGCGGATGACAAATTTGAAATTGCGCGGGATCAGCACCATCAGCACCGCGGCCAGCAGGGGCAATCCGAAGATGTAGGTGAGGAGTGACATGCTCAGGAATGCAACATAAAATACAGCACCGCCGCGATGCCAGCCACGGACAGGAGGGCGTAGGTTTGCAGATTGCCCGATTGCGCCAGGCGCAGGCCGCGCCCCAGCAACTCCGTTCCGCCCGAAATCAAGCGCACCCCGCCCGACACGAAAATATCGTCAAACAGGGCGGCAAACCCGGCCAGGGCGTCCTGCGTCAGCCCGATGAACCACGCGTAAAGTTCGTCGAAATAAAACTTGTTGCGCATCAGGCGGCAAAACGTCGGCATCCTGGCCGGCAGCGGGTCCGACGCGGCGTCGCGATACAGCCGCAACGCCGCCGCAAATCCAAGCAGCACCGCTCCCAACCCGCACAGCGCCGGTCCCAGGGCGCTGTGAAACGGCTCCAGCACCTCGTCCGTCAGTTGGCGCAGGGCCAACCCCCAATCCTGATGTTGAAAAGGATGAAGCCACCACGGCCAGAGCGAGTCGTGGCCGGGCGCCGTGAAGAACTGCCTCTCCATAAACCGCTGGATGCCCAATCCTCCCGCGATCACGGAGGCGATGGCCAGTCCAATCAGCGGATACGTCATGATCCGCGGCGATTCGTGCGCGTGGGCTGGCAGGTCGGATTTTGCCCGGCCCCAAAACACCGTGAAAACGAGGCGGAACATGTAAAAGGTGGTGAGAAAAGCCGTGATCACGCCCAGGGCAAACAAGAGCGGGCTTTCCTTCCACGCCGCCGCCAGGATGGCGTCCTTGCTGTAAAAGCCGCTCAGCGGCGGCACCCCGCACAAGGCCAATGTCCCGATCAGAAATGTCACGGCCGTGGTGGGCATCTTGTCCTTCAAGCGCCCCATCTTCCATATATCCTGCTCGTGGCTCAAGGCGTGGATGACCGAGCCGGCGCCCAGGAATAACAGCGCCTTGAAACCAGCGTGGGTGGCCAGATGAAACATCGCCGCCGGCTGGTGGCTCAAACCGCCGGCCATGATCATGTAGCCCAGTTGCGAGATGGTCGAATAGGCCAGGATCCGCTTGATGTCGTTCTGCTGCACCGCCATCAACGCCGCCAGCAGCGCGGTCCCCCCGCCCACCCACGCGATCACCGTCTGCGCCGTCGGATCGAAGATGAAGAAAACCCGGCACACCATGTACACGCCC
>JBEKUQ010000373.1:0-4072 GCA_049514835.1 Verrucomicrobiota bacterium
GGAAATCATCACCCGCATTTTGCTCGGCGCCTTTCCCCAGTCGGGCCTGCTCGGCGAGGAAGGCGTGGCCGGCGCCGCCGACGCGCCCCTGCGCTGGGTGGTGGATCCCATTGACGGCACGGTCAACTTCACCTACGGCGTCCCCCATGCCTGCGTCTCCATTGCCTTGCAGGAACGCGCCAAAGGCGCGCCGGATTACACCACCATTGCCGGCGTCGTCTTTGATCCGTTTTGCGGCGAGCTTTGGACCGCCGCCGCCGGCGCTCCGGCCCGCCTCAACGGCAGGTCCATCCATGTCAGTTCCAGAAAGAACCTGGACCAGGCCGTCGTCGCCATCGGTTTTTCCAAAGACGCCGCCAGCTTGCGCGAGAACCTGCCCGTCTTCAACGCCCTGGTGCGCCGCGTCCTCAAAATGCGCATGACCGGTTCCGCCGCCCTTTGCCTGGCTTACGTCGCCAGCGGACGCTTCGACGCCTACATCGAATCCGGCGTCCGCATCTGGGACATCGCCGCCGCCGGTTACATTCTGGAGCGCGCCGGCGGCGACTTCTGGCACCAACCCATCGCCGGCGACTACAAATACGCGATGCTGGCCAACAACGGCTGGCTGCGCCGCAAAGTGGAACGCGTGGCGCGCGAGGCGAAACATCGGGCCGGCGTCAGCAATGCCGCGTGAGAATGTCCTGCTTTGGGGAGGAGCGCCCGAATCATTAGCGAAACACCCGGCGATGCACCCAAAAGGTGATCTGGTTTGGAGAGAAGATTCCGTCGGCGTGACGCCGACGGATGCAGTCGAGACGACCGCGCTCCCCAAAAAGTCGCTAATGATTGGGGGGAGGGGCATGGCGGTCCCGCTCACATCTGTCGCGGTCCCGTCGGCGGAACTTCGTTGTCCGGGAAAGCCCATAAGCCTTCGCCGACCGCTATTTTCCTTTACCCTCCCCTGCCCTATTTTCCTGCCGGCGGTTTGAGCTTGATGCTCACCGTCACCGGCGTGTTGGTGGGGGGCAGGCTGTTGGTGTTCGCCAGCCAGATGGTGTCGTTGTCGTGACCGCTGCCCTCGTTGTTGATGAGGCACTCGGCATCGGTCACCAGGCTCACGATCGAGCCGTCAATTTCCGCCAGAAAAAGCCCCTCCACCACCCGCGATCCGGTATAGACCCAGTCCCCCGCGCGCATCACCGAATTCTGTTCCGTGTTGAAAATCAGCTCCTCCGCTCGTTTGCGCGTCTCTTTTCCCCCCGCCGTCCACTTCAGCTCGATGGAAACCGCCTCCCCCGGCAGGCGCTCCTTGGAGGGATGCGACACAAACCCTCCTGCCGCGACCGGCGGGCCGTTGGTCGTGGCGGTCGCCACGCCGGCATTGGTGTCAAGCAATAGCATCGCCAGGTGGATGCGAAACGGTTCCGTGTCCGTCTTCAGGATGCTCTCGTGCGTCTTGCCCCAGCTCGCCACCAAAAAGTATTCCATCGGCCCTTGATCCAGATTCAACCGCGCCGGAAAACTCACCGTGCGCTGCTCCTTGTCTATCCGCACGTCCCCCAATTCATAAATCCCCGGGCTGATCTCGCGGATCGGCATGTTGGATTTCACCTCTGGCGAACTCAAGTCCACCGGCAGCGTGGCCCGCTCAAACGGATCAAACGCCGCCTCCGCCCTTTGGGCGGCCGGGAGGCCGTTCGTGCCGGGCAAGTTCGTCCCAGGCGCGTTGCTCGCCGGCTGTTGTCCGAGCAAGACCAGACACTCCGCTGTCAGCGCGACGCCCAGCCCCGCCGCCGGCAACAACCTCGCCCCTCTGCAACATGGCCTCTCCATGCGCCGCATCAAACCACCTTTCCAACCCAAGTCAACCCAAGTTTCAACCTCCGACGCAATTCACTTTTGTCGGCAAATCGAGCTGGCGAAGCAGTCCCTCGCGATTTCGGACATCTCGATTGAGAATTGGTCATTGAAAATTGGTTATTGGTTATTGTCCGCCGCAAACACCCGAAAGGAATGCGCCGCCACCGGCACCTCGAACACGCTTCCCCCGTTGCCCGCGATTCCGCCCCGCCCCCCGCCTCCGCGCCCGCCGCGTCCGCCCCCAAAACCGCCTCCCCCGCCCGGCCCTGCCGCCATCGTCTGGCCGCTCAGAAGATCGCGCAAGGCCGTCGCGCGCGCCACCGAGACCCGCGCGCTCACCGGTTTCCCCCCGAAGTTCTGCACGATAAACGTCCGGTTGTCGTAGGCGAAAAGGCTCACGTGATCCGGCGCGTCAAGACTAACAAAAAGGTCCCGTCCCAGCAAATTGCGGATTTGCGTCAGCACGCTTTGCGGCAGCCGGTAGATGTCCCCAAAATCATCCGGCACCGCCAGGGCGTAAAACGTCCCCTTGCCATAAGCCGCCCGCACCACCAGGGGATAGCCCGAATCGGCCGTCTCAAAATTGATCGCCATCCACGTGTCATTTTCAAAATGCCGCATTTGCGGCAGCAGCAGGTTCAGGTCCGCCGGCGCCGCCGCCCCGGCCGCCTCGCCCCCGCGGCCGCCGCCCCCAAAACCGCCGCGCCCGCCGCCGAAGCGCGTCGCCAGCACCCGGCGCCCCGTCACTTCAATCTCCGCGATGTCCTGAAACCCCTTCTCGCCCAGCGCCTCGATCAATCCCGTCGTGGCAATGGCCTGGCCGCCTTTGCGCACAAATTCCTTCGTCCTGGCCACCAGGTCGGGATCGTAGCGCGACGCCGCTGTCAAGAGAATCGTGGCCGCGTTGCTCGGAAACCGCGGCGTCAGGTCAATCGGCACTCCCGCCATGCCAAGGTAATCCGGCAGATAGGCCTCCCCCGTGGAGTTGCACGGCTTGTAGGTGGCCACGCCGATGGGCTGGCCCAGCTTCCCCAGAAAACGGTCCAGGATTTCCGCCGAGCAGCCCGCCGTCCGCGCCACCATGTTCGGCGTGTAACTCGTCCCGTCCGCCTGCGCCACCGGCGCCATCAGATTGGCCAGGATGCCGTTGGTGTCCGCCTCCCCTGCCCCGCCGCCGCCTCCGCCCCGGCCCCCGCCCAGCCCGCGCATGATTTGCTCCGAGTTGAACAGCATGATTTCCGGGACCTTCGCGAAAAACGTGTCCCAGAACTGTTCCGCGTAGCGCGCGTCCCCGCCGCCGTCAATCCACCCGCCCTGGTTCCCGCCCGGCTTGATCCGGTTGAAGTACTCCGTTTGCAGGTAGCTCTGATAGGACTGCAACCGCTGGCCGCTGTTGGCGTCGCGCGTCTCCGTGCCCGTGTAGATCGCGTCAAAAATCTCCGGCTCGACCGTCAGGTCGTAGCCCAGCCCCTGAAAGCTCTCATACCAGTTGGGATACTTGATGATCAGCCGCACTTTAGGATTGACAGCCTTGGCCGGCGCGATGATCAGGTCCCGCGACACCTCGTCCATCAGTTCCATGCGGAATTGCGTCCAGCTCTTGTCCCCCTTCGCCGCGATCGCGTCCTCGCCCTTGTCATTGGAAAAAAAGAAATCGTCCAAAATGATCTCGTCGAAATGCCGGGCCGTGAACTCGGCCATTGCCTTGACCCTCTCCCGGTCCGCCGGCGCGTTGTAGTCGTAGGACCGGAAACCGTCGCTCTCCTGCGCCGTCAGCCCCATCCCGCCGGACGCCTTGATGCCGCGGTCGGTAAAAAATTTCTTGAGCGTTTCCACCTCGCCGTCGCTCGCCAGTTGCGCGTTGCGCGTCGTTTCCAGATAAACCTTGTCCACCTTCACCTGCTTTTCCACGTTGGCCCATTGATTGGAAAAACGCGCCAGATCGCCGGGAATGGAATGGACTTCCTGATAGCGGAAATAGACGCACACGCTCAGGTTGCTGTAACCCCCGGCCCGCGCCGGGGAAAAGCAGGCGGCCGACAGCAGCGCCATTCCGCCGGCCAATTTTGTCAACAATCGTGATTTCATTCGATGATGCCTCAACGCATTTCACTGTTTAAATGACAATTGACCGGTTCTCAATGACCAATTCTCAATAAATCTGGGTAATTGTTCAGGTAGGTTCAGGTAGGGACGCCTCGCCGAGGCGTCCGGGGGTGGCAGTCCTGCC
>JBEKUQ010000374.1:0-4044 GCA_049514835.1 Verrucomicrobiota bacterium
CCAATTCTACGGCCTGCGCGAGCACAGCCAATTCGTGCGCGGGCGGCTGGCCGACAGCGCAGACTCGCCGTGAGAAGGCGCGCTTCTTTCTTGGGTGAGACGTGCTGGCGAAGGGACCTGCGGATTGCGGATTGGGAATCTTAGAACGCGAGCCTGCGCGCCCTCACCCGGCTTCGCCACCCTCTCCCGCTCCCGCGGGCGAGGGCAGGATTGAGAATTGGTCATTGAGGATTTGTCATTTGTCATTGAAACAACCTCAGCACGGTAGCGCAGGAACTGTCGGACCGATGACCAATGACAAATTCTCGCTGGTTCTGAAACCCTCGCCGGGGCAGCGCAGAGAAGCGCGCAAAAATCGGAACTTGCGCTTTTCCCGCGGCCGGATTACGGTGTCAACCATGAGTGCCAGTTTGGTTGACGCAACCGTTTCCCAACAGATTTCCCAACTCGCCGGCCGGGTGCGGCGCGGCGGGGAGATTACCCGCGCCGAGGCCGCCTGGCTTTTCGGCCTGGAATCCTCCGCGGACATCTTCGATCTGATGGCGGGCGCCAACCGGCTGCGCGAACATTTCAAGGGCAACAAGATCCATCTCTGCTCCATCGTCAACGCCAAGGCCGGGGCCTGCTCGGAAAACTGCAGCTTCTGCGCCCAGTCGTCCTTTCACCAGACCGATTCTCCCAGATACGGATTCGTGGACCCGGAGCCGGTCCAGCAGGCGGCCGAGGAGGCCCGCCGCAACCACGTCAATGCCCTGGGCCTGGTGGCCGCCTGGCGCGGCCTCAAGGAAGGGCCGATGCTCGACGAAGTTTGCGACCGGATTCGCGAACTGGCCAAGGGCGGCCAGACCCGCCCCGACGCGGCGCTGGGCATCATTGAAAGCCAGGCCGTGGCCGACCGGCTCAAGGCGGCGGGGTTGGAATGCTACAATCACAACCTGGAAAGCTCGCGCCGGTTCTTCCCCAAACACTGCACCACCCACACCTACGACCACCGCCTTAACACCCTGCGCTTCCTCAAAAGCGCCGGCCTCAAAATCTGTTCCGGCGGCATCATCGGCATGGGCGAGACGCGCGAGGACCGCTGCGAACTGGCCTTCGACCTCAGGGAAATTGGCGCGAACTTCGTACCCATCAACATCCTCAATCCCGTCAAAGGCACTCCGTTTGAGAACAACCCGCCGCTGCCGCCCCTGGAGATTTTGCAGACCATCGCCTGTTTCCGTTTCATCCTGCCGCGCCAGGAAATCATGGTGGCCGGCGGGCGCGTCGTGAATTTGCGCGACTTGCAAAGCCTGATATTCGCGGCCGGGGCCAGCGCGCTGATGGTGGGCAACTACCTCACCACCCTCAACCAGCCCGTGGAAAAAGACCTGCAAATGCTCAAGGACCTCGGTCTGGACCCAAGATGGGGCGAACACGATTTCAGCGGGCAGGAAGCCATGCCCACGCCCCGGAAGGACGCGACGGAAAGTTGCGAGCCGGAAGCAGCGGTCATTTGAAACCGATGAAACGTCCTCGACGAACGGTGGCCGGCGGATTAACATTTTTGCATGAAAAGTTCGGCATCCAAGCCACGCATTTCCGCGGATGCGGCCAATCGTTGGGGGAAGAAGCTTGCCGCCGAAGTTGCCGCCGTGATGGCCCGCCATCCCGAGGCTGATCCCGAAGATGTCCGCCTTACCCTGATTTCGCTGCAATCGCCGCCGCTGGAGCGGCTCAACCGGAGTTTGCGCCGTGGCCGAGGTTTTGCCGCTTTCAGAAAGTGAACTCCGCCTGCTGGAGTCGCTGTTGCGCCACGAAATCCGCTTCATGGTGGTGGGACTTTCCGCCGCCGCGCTGCAAGGCGCGCCCGTCGTCACCGAGGACGTGGACCTGTGGTTTGCTGATTTGGGCGACCCGAAGCTGAGGCAAGCCCTGGTCAAAGTCGGCGCGGGTTACGTTCCGCCGTTCGGCGACAATCCGCCCATGCTTGCCGGCGAAGGCAGCGCGCCGTTTGACGTGGTCCTCCACATGAGCGGCCTGGGCGAATTTGCCGAGGAATGGAAGAGCGCAGTCAATATCCAAGTCGGCGGGCTGAGTCTGAAAGTGCTGCCCCTGGAACGGATTCTGGTGAGCAAGCAGGCGGCCAACCGCCCCAAAGACCAGCGCGTCATCCCGGCTTTGCTGAACACGCTGCGGACCTTGCAAACAAAAAGAAAACGCCCGGCAAAAAAACCGGGGGCGGAAAAGTGAGCCCGGAGAACGTCACGGCTCGACGGAGTCTCGCCCTGCCGAGTTGTGAGACTGCGGCGACTTGAAGCCGATCAAATAGCGCCGTAGGCGCGACATCTTTGTAGAAGCAAAAAGCAGGATTCTTCCAGCTCCGGCGGGGCGGCATATTCGGGCCTTTTAGGAATTGACGCGGGCGCCCTTTGGAAGCAAAAAGCTAACGAATACCGGGCCATGAGCAAAGGCATGCACAATCTTATCCCGCTTCTGCTTGTCGTGGTGTTTTTAGCGATGATTGGGAGCATCATCCGTCCTAGAAAGGGGAGTGGAAGGCCTAATCCTAACATAACAGCCGCCAAAATTGATATTGCCGATATCAACAGTGCGCTCAACATTTTCCAACGCGACTGCGGGCGTTACCCAACTACGGAGGAGGGGCTGGCTGCACTTGTTAAACGTCCTCCAGCCATTCCGCCGGCACAATGGCGCGGTCGCTATCTGCAAATAGTCGCCGTAGATCCGTGGGGCCGACCTTACGTTTACGAACGTCCAGGATTCCACAATACGAACGCGTACGATGTTTATTCCTTGGGACCCAATGGCAAGGGTGGCAATGAAGCGATTGGCAATTGGACGCCATAGCCTTGATCAGTTCCAATCTAGCCTTCCACGACCAAAACAAGGTTTTCCAGGCCCGGCGGGGCGGCATATTCCGTCATTTTCCAGAAGATTTCGCTCCTAAGGAGCTTTGGCCGTTTTTGACGGTCGTTCTACAAAGATGCCAGCCCTACGGGCTTGTGGCACAAGTGTCCACCGGCTTGCGGGCGTGTTCCGCCGGAATTTCCTCGCGGCGGCGCGCTTGCTCGCGGGCGGTTCGAATACCCGCCAGCAGGTCAATTTCGCGGGCGATTTCCGCCAGAGACATTTCTTCCGGCAGTTTGCGCACATACTCGATGACGGTTTCCCGGTTGCTCATGGTGTTAATATCCAGTGTTGCAAATAGAAATGCAAGTCGAACAGCAACGCCTCGGTCACGGGTGGACAGACAAAGCAGGGCGGGCAGTCCTGCCCATGAACCCTCACCTCACCCTACCCTCTCCCCTCCCATCCGATGGGAGCGGAGAGGGAACAGCCGGCGGAGCTTGCGGCGTGCGAGGGCACGCGACCTACGGCTGCGACAGGTTCAGGGGAACAATGCGCGAAGTTGCCTCGGGGAAATCTCTGCTGGCCGTTCGGGTGTTGGCCGAGGCATGAATGTTGCAGCACCGTCATGCGGCGGGCAGTGGACTGCCCGCCCTACCACTGATGACTGACGGCTTTCGTTGAATCGATTTTCTTTGCGCTTTTTGGCATTTTTGTAAGAGATTATTCGCGTGCAGAAACTCGGCAAGAATCACGGCGGCTATCACGGCGAAACCGTCGAAATCGAAAAAGTTCTCCTCGATATTGAGCAGGCCGCGGCGGAAAGAAACTGGACGCGCGATCCGGTTCCCGGCCCGGTTGAATTGATCGCCTGGCGCCGTGACGCGCCTTCGCCGCGCGGCCGCGTTTATCTTTCCACCGGCATCCACGGCGACGAACCCGCCGGGCCGCTCGCCGTGCTGCAACTGCTCCGCGAAGACCTCTGGCCTGGAGACGCCGCCTTGTGGCTTTGCCCGTGTCTCAACCCCTCCGGCTTTGCGCTCAACCGCCGCGAGAACAGCGCGGGGATTGATTTGAACCGCGACTACCGCCACCGGCAAAGCGCCGAGGTGCGCGCCCACGTGCAGTGGCTCGGGGAGCAGCCGGATTTCGACCTGGTGCTCTGCCTGCACGAGGATTGGGAAGCGCACGGGT
>JBEKUQ010000375.1:0-4031 GCA_049514835.1 Verrucomicrobiota bacterium
CCCTCCCGAACCACGAGCCCAGCGCCATGTGCGCCAATCCTTCCCGCTGCTCTTTGGCAGCCGCTCCCAAGCGCGCCGACAACTCAAAAAATATCAGCCAAAAAACTAGTGGCATTGGGCGACTCGCCCGTCCCGGTCGGCAACTTGCCGACCGGTTGTTCCATCGCCAAAACAGCTACGGCTACGTATTCTTTTAACCGCTCTAGCCAAGCAGGATTTTGCGCGCCTCACCTTCGGGGTCGTCCACCACGCGGCATTCATTGTCGAATACCATCGTCGGGCACCGAACCGGGTCGAACGGCGTCCAGGTCAAGCCGCGCTGGCTGGGATTGCCGGTGCGAGCGAAATTGGCCCAGGCGGTGGCCATTTTTTTGGCCAGTGCCTGCGCTTTCGGTGTGTTGCCTGTGCCTTGCATGCAGCGCTTGGTGTTGTCGAAGCAGAAGGCAAGCTCGGCCGTGTGCCAGGCACCCGCCTCCTCCAGCATCGGCGATTGCCAGGTGAAGAGGTAGGCGAAGACCGGCGCGGCTTTCTGTTCGCACTTCAGCTTGGCCATGCGGGCGACGTTGTTGCGCACCAGAAGGCCGCTCACGCCGTAGGACAGCGTGCGGATGCTCTTCTCCGGATGTGCCTTCTTCATGGCGGCGATCAGCGCGCTGGCCTTGGCTTCGCCCAGGACGCCCGCCAGTGTGGCCTGCCACTCCGCCTCGGTCGGCTTGGAAGACATCCGGTTGCCTTCTTCACTCACCGAGCCAATCAACATCGGCACGTTCTTTGAGATTTCGGGAGCCGCGTCATAGAACGAGCGCACGGTGATCACCCGGCCGTCGACCGTCGGTCCCATGCCGACGCGCGGCGTGGGCCCCGAGGGCGCGCCCATCCCGAGACCCCGCGGCATGGGCGGGTTGATCTTGGCGGCGGCGGCTGTGGCGGCCGCGTTCAGTTTGGCCCACTCCATTTTCTGCAGGGCGCCGAGATCGTTCGGCCCCAGCCCCAGCTCGACCATGATCTGTTTCGCCAGCGCCCGGGATTGCTCGGCGCTGGGAGGATTGCCGCCCCCGCCCGACTGCACCGAAGCGCGATGGAACAGCCCCGCCGCCGCCGGCATCCCCATCAGCGTGGTCACCTTGGAGCCGCCGCCCGACTGGCCATAAATCATGACGGTGTTCGGATCGCCGCCAAAATTCGCGATGTTGTCCCGCACCCAGCGAAGCGCCGCGACCAAGTCGGTCATTCCGATGTTGACCGAATCGGCATAAGCCGCCCCGCCGATCTCGGACAGATCGAAGAACCCGAGGATATTGAGGCGGTGATTGACCGACACCTGGACGACGTCATGATGTCGCGCCATCTGCGCTCCTTCGTGCGAGGCCAACTCATAGGACGAGCCGAAGCTGAAACCGCCGCCATGAAAATAGACCATCACCGGACGCTGGCCGGTCAGGCTGGGCGTCCAGACGTTCAGCTTGAGCATGTCTTCGCTCATGTAGCCGTCGTCCCAATCCTGAATGAACGATTGCTCGATGGCCGTGAAGTCATGCAGTCGCTGCGGGCAATTGGCGCCGTAGATCAGAGCGGGGTACTCGCCGGCCCACGGCTGGGGAGGTTTGGCCGGAAGCCACCGGTTCTCCCCGCCCGTGTCCCGGCCATACGGTATGCCTTTGAACGTGAAGACGTCGCCATCGAGAAAGCCACGCACCTTTCCATATTGCGTGTTCGCGACTGCCGAACGCGGCGTAGAGCAGTTTCCCGGCTCCTGGTGCGCGGCGGTCTTGGTGCTGTCGGACGCGTAAGCTCTTCCCGTCAGCGCCGTTCCCAGGCCCGCGGCGGCGGAAAGCAACAGCGCCTGGCGTCGATTGAGCTTGTGGTGACTCTCAGAATCTGCATTTGACATGATGACTCCTTTCTATTCCTGACAGGAATTGGTCTTTGCGCACCGCAGCGTACTCAGCGCTGCGCGGGTGAGGGAGAATTGGTTTTTGAGCTCACCGGGCATGGCGCGATGCTACCAGAGGACGATCTTGTGGAGCAAGGGGCAGTTTTTGCCCAATTTCGGAGGCCGGGCGGGCCTGGTTGGACGGAGGAGAGCCGGGCGGGGCGGTTGACGCTCGAACAACTCGACACTGGGGCGCCCCCACCGTGAGCCGGCGCGAAAAGGCGGCACTGTTCAGTCGGTCAACACCTTATCGTAATCAGGCAACCAATCCGACGGCAAGGGTGTAATCCAAGAACAACTTCATGCCCGCCTCGCCCAATGCCTCGCCCTCCTAACTCATGAATCCTGCAAAACAAAAGAGCTTGATCCCGATATGTCTGCTCGTCATATACTGAACTTGCCCGCGTTTTGGTAAATTGGGCATCGGAAGAGTCCCCTCTGGAGATTACCGAACTGAACTTGGGTTTCCGAGCGGCAGATTACAGGATTATTCGGCAGCAACAAAGGAGAATATAATGATGCGGCGTGATAAGCGATTACGTCCTGAAAAATCCGGTGGCTTTACTTTGATTGAATTGCTGGTGGTGATCGCGATCATCGCCATTCTGGCGTCGTTGCTCCTTCCGGCCTTGGCAAAAGCGAAGAATAGCGCGAAGCGCGCCCAATGCACTTCCAATTTGAAGCAGGTGGGGCTGGTTCTGGCGATGTACACCGCTGATAATAAGGATACATTTCCTTACACGCCCGCAGGTTGGCCGGATACCCCTTGCGTTGATCTTCTCAAATTGCAGAATCCGTATATCAGCACCAACAACCAGGCTTTCTATCGCTGCCCGGCGGAGCAGGGGGCTGGCTTCAATTTTGAGTTGTTTGCGAAGGAGGGGTTTGCCGCGAACGTTCTGCCGTTTTCCTGTTCCTATTACTATTATGCCACGTTCTACACTGGCCAGCATAAAGTCAACGATATTAAGTATCCTGTTCAGAAGGCCGTGCAGCCGTGTTTCGCCAGCGCCAACAAAGCTCTTTTCGACACAGACTTGGGACCCCCCGCAGAATGGCGCTCACGGGGCGGGATTGAACCTGCTCTTCGTGGACTTTCACGCGCGGTTCACAGTATGGAACGTTTTGAATCCGTGCAGCGCCAATCCCGGTCGCCCTTACAATTACGATGAGGACCCGCTGGAGGCCAAGGACTCGAAATAGCAAAGCATCCGGACTGGGCGATGTTGCCGTGCGAATGAAAAACTCTTCAAGCAAGTGGAGGTGGTGTGCTGTGCTCGTCTTTAGCGCCGCCAGCCTGGCGGCATTATCAGCGCCCGCCGCTTCCAGACCCGTCCAATCCGTTCACGCCGATGCCGACGGCGTGACGCTGACCATGTCGCCGGGGACGATGAAGTTGACGATCTGTTCGAACGGCGTCGTCCGCGTGATGTATTCTCCCACTTCGACGCTGCCCGCGGGGCAGGACTTCGTGGTGACGAACCACTCCTGGCCGGCCGCTTCATTTCAAGCTGGTGATTCCAGCGGGAATGTCACGGTCGCCACGCGCAAACTGAAAATTGCCGTTGATAAAGCGACCGGAGCGGTCGCGTTTTACGATGCGTCCGGCAAGTGGCTGCTCGCGGAAACTACAGCAGCCAGTCGGCGGGAATGCAGTTGGAGAATTGCTCGGAGGGCGGGCAGGACGTGGGCTGCATCGCCAGCGGCGCCTGGGTTGTTTACAACGGCGTGAATTTCGGCGCGGGCACCTTGAGCCTGAAGGCGCGCGTGGCGAGCAACGTCTCCGGCGGCAATATCGAACTGCGCCTGGGCGCGACCAACGGCCCGTAGCTTCACGTTTGCAGCCGAACCGAAGCAGCCGTCAATTACTTGCGCAAGAATTAGCACAGAGCCACCGGCGCTCCAAATGAGGCCATCGGCGCTGCCAAAGGGGCAACCGGGTCGAATATGACATATGTCATATTCCATTGGATCTGCATTCCTGATAATCTCAGCATCACTAAACCCAGATATTTGTTTGCGGTGCCGTGAATGCCAGCGCATTTACAAGTGCGGCGAAATGACGCAAGCAAGTTTGGGAATAAGAAAATATCATGAA
>JBEKUQ010000375.1:4047-5780 GCA_049514835.1 Verrucomicrobiota bacterium
TCCATCATCCCGAAACTCGCAGGCTCGACCCCGTTCGCTTTCCTTCACGGCCAGTCGTGCCGGCAAGCTTGCCGCCTGCCTCATACTGGGCGTCGCGGCGCTCTCGCAATCGGCCTACTCCCAGAAAGGCCCCGCTCCGGCGGCCGGCAGTTTCGGGGCAGCGGTCTTGGCCGATAACCCGGTTGCTTTTTGGCAGTTGAATGAATCCGGCGGAACGGTGGTTTACGATTTCAGCCCCAACGGACTCGATGCGACTTATGGCGCGACTGCCGCAGTTGGCACCGTTTATGGGCCTTTGGCTCCTCCTTACAATGGATTTAATCCTCCCAACCAAACTGCCCTGGCATGTGCGGTCGGCGATTTAACTTCGTCGGTCAAAGTTCCGCCATTGAATTTGAACACCAACACCGTGACCATCTCCATGTGGATCTATCCCTCTGCCGAAATAAGCACCGGCTATACGGGATTGCTCATGAACCGAACCTCCGCAGGCGACACGGCCGGCCTTGGGTTTGGAGGATCCTCGAACAGCCTCGGCATGACCGAACTGGGTTACACCTGGAACACGAACAACGGCGCGACGTGGGGCTTCAATTCGCAGCTTTATCCGGTGGCCGACCTCTGGCAGTTTGTCGCCTTGGTCATCCAATCAAATTCGGCGACCATCTATCTGTATTACGTTGATTCCTTGGGGGTCACGAATTTGCAATCGGCTGTCAATCCCATTGCGCACGGCCCCGAACAGTTCAGCACCGGAGGGATTTACCTCGGCTCCGATGCCAACGCGGGCGGCACTGCGGCCAACAACGTATTTGGCGGTTACATTTTCGATGCGGCCGTGTATAATAAGGCCCTCTCTTCCGACCAGATTCTGGCCTTGTTCGCCGCCGGCGTCGGCGTGCCGGGATTTGCGCCGGGGATAACCGGGCAGCCGGTTTCCCAATACGTCCTGTCGGGCGCACCGGCACATTTAAGCGCCACTGGCATCAACGGCAACTCGCCCATTTCGTATCAGTGGCAGTTGAACGGCACCAATGTCAATGCCCTGGCGGACAGCGCCAATTTCACCGGCGCACATTCGAACATATTGACTATTCTCAGTGCAAAGGTGGCCGACGCGGGTACGTATCAGTTGGTTGTCACGAACCTGTACGGCACGAACTACAGCAGCAATGCGGTTGTTGTCATTCAGGCTCCGGCCTTGGTGGGTGAATGGCTTACAAATGCCACTTTGGCCGAAACATCGGGCTTTCGGGCGGCGGGCATCCACGACGGTTGGGACATCGCCGGCACTGGCGCCTTTTACTTCACGAATGATGTGCCGCTCGGCAAGCCAGGCAAATCGCTCTTCCTCCTCGGCGGTACGGGCATCGCCATCAGCAACTCCTCCACATTGGACGGGGCCACCTACACAAACACCTTCGATAACGTCATCAACAACGCTTTCACCGTCTCACTCTGGGGGAAGAGTTTCCCGATCGGTTGGAGTCCGTTTGTGTCCAAGTGGGGTGAAGGCCCGCCCTACAATACGCCCAACGGCGGCTGGCAGATGCGCGCAGAGGGTGGCGGCGTGGATGCGTGTTGGACCGTTCGCGACCTCGACGCGGGCGGGCTTGTCTTAGGGAACACGGGCGACGCTTTGGATGACATGGCCACCACATTCCCCAGCAATGATGGCAACTGGCACTTCTATACCGGCACTTACGACGTCTCAACGGGCATCCGCAACCTGT
>JBEKUQ010000376.1:0-5493 GCA_049514835.1 Verrucomicrobiota bacterium
ATTGAGTCGTTTGCGTTAAGAATGCTGTAGCGCCAAGCGGCGAACACGAGGATCGGGAATGGTGAGAGATTGGCTTTACCTTGCTGCAACTCGGATTCACTTTCCATGCGTATGCCAGACGAAACGGGGCCAGAGCAGTCTTCGAGTGGATCGGGGGTTGGGGTTCCAAATCCAGCACCCTCGCCCGTTCCTTCGTCGCCAATCCCTAGTTCTCACCCCAGCCTTTCGTCCGCAACCACGACGCCTGCCCCGTTACCTGTACAAGCGTCTTCTTCACCACCGCTGGCGCCACTTGAAGAATTATCGCAAGGACCTGCGCAAACGTCACCGAAGCCAAAATTGCTTCCAGCATTGGCTAAACGATTGCAGGAACTTTTTTGGGAATCCTTTGGAGTTAAATCAGTGGGTGACGATGTGAGCGAACACGCCTTAATTATTAAGCACAAGGTTAGAGTGTTGATTATTTTGCTTTGCGTGATAATTGTGGCTGCAAGTGGTGGGTGCTGGATAAAAGGCCTCAATGCTGATTCTGACGTGGCCCATTGGAGGTCCCTATCGCAGAGCAATTCAGTTGCGGTTGAAATTTACAAAGCGCAGGCAGGTGATGCCAACAGCAAATTTTCACAACAAAGTGTAGAAAACGTAAAATTGAACGCGGAGAATAATTCTTTGAAGCAGCGATTGACATATTTTGAAACACTGCCGAACGGCGTTCTTATTTTGGCGAGCAACCTTGTTGCCTTTCAGTCCAACGGTATCGGCAATCCAGAAGTGCTGCGCAAGGAACTTGCAACTTTAATCTCAGAGTTGATGGAAAAGCAGCAACGCAATCCAGTTCCCACATTTGAATTATCTGCAAACTACGCGGCAGAAAGAATAACTAATCACGCTGTATTATTTCCAGACAATGAAAGGAATATCACGTTCGCAGCCAAGAACTTAGGAGTGATTTCAGTCAATGGTTTGACCATACAATTGCATATACAAACATGGGAAACCAATATTTCCGGTGGCACTGATTGGCGGCCTATGCCATCAACAACTGTAGCAGTATCTGGCAAGACAGTTCCAATGCCTAATTCATGTGCATTTGTCAGTATTGCCGACCATCCAACGGCATTAGGTGGGACCTACCTCACATCACAATTGCATTTTTCAACAAACATCGTGGCATCAAGTGTTTACGGATATATAGGTGTATATTCTGAGAATTCTGGGCTTCAAGTTTACGAATTGACATTTCAGTTCAAATGACCTTCTTTTTTAGCTTGTGCTCGATATGCTGCGGCGGCGTGTTCAGCATGATGCGCAGCCTGCCCTCGAACTCAATTCCGCTGAGGTTAAGCGGCAGTTCCTTCGGAGGCGTGTTTTTGGCAGGCTGTTTTCCGAGCAGGGTGGAAAATTCCTCATCTCCAAATCCACGTCGACCGGCCCCTGCGCAGCAATTTAGAATTAACGGGATTGACGACTGGGCACCTCTGTGGCAGATTTGCGGCGTTCAACCTTATGGGCGAAATTAAAGACATTATTCCAATCGGCTCAGGTGTCCATTGTCGAAAAACACGCTGCTGTTCTGACTGAGCATCTTGCCCTCACCCGCAAGATCGCCTCCCTTGAATCGGAGGTCGCAAGCCTTAAGGCTCAACACGCAGCAAAACCGCCGCCACGCCTTCAGGACCGCTATACGTTTCATCCGAGCATTAGCCTTTGGAGTGAGAATGGCGTTAGTGGACCCTCAATGTTTTGCTCAAAATGCCTTGCAAAAGAAGTCGTGTCTCCTGTGCAAGACGGGCCTTACGGATGGAAATGCAGGACTTGCGGCGAATACTATGCTGACCCGCAAAGGCCAGCGCCAAAAGTTGAAGTTGGATTCGGAAGGCGAGATCGGCTTACTGGGTTTCGTTGGGGCGTTTCAGATTTTACTGCTTCGCGCTCAAAAATCTGCATTTGCAAACTATATAATCCCGGCGTCGCGTCCCCTGCACAATAGTTTTTCAAGGCACTGGAAAAGAAGAACAGAAGCCAGAATCATGGCCGGACAGAATCATATTTCAGTGGACGCAATCTATGCACTGCTGACTTATGATTCTGTTCCGCCATGATTCTGTCCCCGCTCCCTCCGTTTGCGTTTGCGGGATTCCCCTGGCCATCAATCCCCTCCTTCTCCCCCATTTATCATTTATACTTCATAATTTATCATTTCCCCCCGGATCAATGCCTCCGCAAAATCAGCCGATGATCCACGCGCCGGGTCTGCTGGTATTCCAGCGGCGGCAGGTCGGTCAGCGTGGGCGAGACGGTCTCCTGCAAAATGGCCCGCGCCATCTCCTGCAAGCTCGTCCACCGCGCCCAATCCAGCTCCGGCGCGTGCGCGATGCGCCGCAACAAACTCCGCCATTCGATGATGATCCGGTCAATGTCCCCGGCCCCCAGCAATTCCGTCACCCACAAGTGCTTGCTCAACGGTTCGCGGTGGACGCCCGCCACCACCGGCCCCGCCCCCGCGCCGTATTTGGGCGGAAAACCATTCTCCAAATAGCCGGGGATGGTTTGCGCCCCGTAGGTCTTTTGGCAAACTTGCGCCAGCCGCCCCGCCCAACGGTTGTCTTCCCCGGCAAAACGATGGTTCGCGTCCAGATTGGCCAGGTCGTACACGAATTCCTCCAGCGGATAACTTTCCTCCTCCAGCGCCGCCGCCAGCGCCAGGCCGTCGCCCTGCGAAAAAAAGCCCGCCACCCGCCCGCGCCGCGTCGGCGCGCCGGAGGCCTCGATCAATCCCAGCCGCCGCCAGAGCAGCGCCACGCCCGTGGCGGTGGGCAGCTCGCGGCAAACCGCCACGAGCGAACAGCGCGCGCAATCCGCCGGCAACACCTCCCGCTCCGGCGGCTTCCAAAGCGCCACCCCGTGCCGGTCCACCGGCACGCGCAGCGCCAGCCCCGCCATGCTGAGATGCGCCACGAGGCGCGCCCCATCGTCAATCATACGGACCAGCGGCGTCTTTTGCGCCGCCAGTTTTTGCTCCAGCAAGGGAACGATTTTTGCCGTCCACGTCTCCAGCGGCGCCTGCCGTCCCGTCCAGTGAGTCAGCCGGCGGACCCATTTGTTGAGCAGCACCCGGTTGCCGGCCAGCCGGTCGGCCACCGTGATGGCCCGCCCGTAGGTCTTGCCGCCGGCCTCCTCGCTCAACAGACATAATATGCCGGGGCCGACTTTTTCCAGCGCGGCGGCCTCGCTCAAAACGCTGCGAAACCGCGGCGGCTCCGGCCCGGCGCCGGCCGCGGACGAAACCACGATTTTGTCCAGCGTCACCTCCTTGGGCGGCGGATAATCCTGCCATTCGCCGCGGCTGTTTTGCATCTGCCGCACCAAGCGGCGGACGTGCCGCGCCCGTTCCGCGTCCATCTTCAAGCCGCACGGCGTCTGCGGATGCTTCATGGATTGCTCGACGCCCAGCGCGACCGGCTTGGTGGTGAATAGCCGTTCCTGCACCCGCACCGCCTGCTCGAACGGATCGCCCCCCTGGTCCGCCGCCCCGGCCATCAAGCCCAGCAGCGCGTTCCAGTCCACCAACCCGCCGCGCGCCAGATGGCACGGGTGCGCGTCCAGCAGCCGCAGTTGATTGGCCGTGATCAGGATGAAACCCGTTTCGTCCAGACCCCGCCGTCCGGCGCGCCCGAACATTTGCAGGATTTCATCCCCGCGCAAAAGCTGTTCCTGCTGATCGCGTTTGTACGATTCGGCGGCCAGCGCCACGCTGCGCAGGGAAAAATTGATGCCCGCCGCCAGTCCCATCGTCGCCACCACCACGCGCAACTGGCCCGCCTTGGCCAGCGGCTCCACCACGCCCGCGCGCGCCGCGTAGCTCAATCCGCTGTGATGATAGGCGATGCGGCTCTTCAACATTTTGGCCAGCGCCTCCCCCGCCAGGCTCTTTTGCGGCGCGCTCAGGCTCAGAGGATTGGGCACCGGCAAAACGCGCGCCAATTCCGCCGCCAGCGATTCGGCCGACTGCCGCCGCGGGGCGAAAATCAAGATCGGCCCAAGGTCCTCCGCCAGCGCCTTGGCCACCAACTGCGGCCAATATCCCTTGATTTCCGACCCCACATGATAATTCAGATGGTTCGCGTGAACCTCCTCCAACGGCACCGGACGCTCCTCGTGCCGGATGAGCGCCGCCCGCCGCCCCAGCCGTTCCAGCCACGCCACCACTTGCTGCGGATTGGCCACGCTGCCGCTCAGGAGCAGCAGTTGCGTGCGCGGCGGCGCCAGGGCCAGCGCCAGCTCGTAATTCAGGCCCCGGTCCGGGTCGCCCAGCATCTGGTATTCGTCCACCACCAGCAGCGCCGGGCCGTCGCCGCGGATCAGCCGGTGTTTCTGCGTCTCCAGCGTCGCCACGATGATCGGCGCGGAAAGATTCTCGCTCAGATCCCCCGTCGCGATGCCCACGTCCCAGCCGCGCCCCCGCCATTCCGCCAGCTTGTCATTGGCCAGCGCGCGCGTGGGCACCGTATAAACCGCCGGCCCGCGGTTCTTTCCCTGCCGCGACCACAACTCGAAAATCAAGGTCTTCCCCGCGCCCGTCGGCGCCTGCACCACCACGTCCTTCCCCTCGCGCAACGCCGCCACCGCCTCCTGCTGCCACAGGTCGGGAATGGTCACCTGCTGCAGGGCGGGCAGATTTTCCAACTGTTCGGCCATCGAGAGCACGCCAAAACAATAACCGCATTTTCATTTTCCGAAATGCGCAATTTATCGTTTTGCATTTTGCATTTTGCATTTCTTTCCCGCTTCCCCTACCGTTCTCCCAAATGAAAGTCGTCATCCTCTGCGGCGGCAAGGGCACTCGTTTGCGCGAGGAAACCGAATTCCGCCCCAAACCCATGGTGCCCATCGGCGACCGCCCCATCCTCTGGCATATCATGAAAATTTATGCCACTCATGGCTTCAACCAGTTCATCCTCTGCCTCGGCTACAAGGGCGAAATGATCAAGGACTACTTCCGTAATTACCAATGGATGACCAGCGACGTCACCCTCTCCCTCGGCCCAAAAGCCTCCCCCAAATTCCACAGCCACCACGCCGAGGAGGACTGGCGCGTCACCCTCGCCGACACCGGCCAGGATACCATGACCGGCGGCCGCATCCAGCGCATCCGCCATTACCTCGGCCAGGACCCCGAGTTCTTCCTCACCTACGGCGATTGCGTCGGCAACATTGACATCACCGCCGCCCTCCAGTTCCACCGCCAGCACGGCAAAAAACTCACCCTCACCGCCGTCCGTCCCCCCGGCCGCTTCGGCGAACTGGCCCTCGACCCCCAAAACCGCGTCACCCAGTTCAACGAAAAACCCCAGGCCACCGAAGGCTCCATCAACGGCGGCTTCTTCGTCGCCTCCTCCCGCATCTTCGACTTCCTCGCCGGCGGCGACGCCATGATGTTCGAGCAGCAACCCATGCTCGCCCTGGCCCGCCAAGGCCAGCTCATGGCCTGGC
>JBEKUQ010000377.1:0-4016 GCA_049514835.1 Verrucomicrobiota bacterium
AAATTTATGTCACAACATCGAAGTCTGCGCGCGGCCAGCACCTCCGGGGCCAAGCGCAATGTCTTGAAACGGTTTGAACGGGTGGAGATTCTGAAAAAGCGCGGCCAGTGGAAGACCGGAGATCGCGTCACCGGCCTGCGCAAAACCAAGGCGGAAGTGTGATCCACCCGCGGATCGCCCCTGGCGGATCGCGGACTTGCGACGGCGCATCTTCGGTCCCCGCTTCCCATGTTTCCATCCGCCATTTGCATTCCGCGCTCCGCCATTTAAATCGTGGTTCGACTGCAAAAAATTTTGGCACAGGCGGGCATCGCCTCCCGGCGGGCCAGTGAGAAGATCATCGCCGCGGGCCGCGTCGCCGTCAACGGAACGGTGGTTCGGGAGATGGGCCGGCAAGTCGAGCCGGGACGGGACGAGGTGGCGGTGGATGGGCGGAGGGTGGGTCGGAAAGCCCGGCGCTACATTGCCCTGCACAAACCGCGCGGGTATATCTGCTCGCGCGCGGCCGAGGATGACCGGAAACGGATCGGCGATCTGCTCCCCAAGGAATGGAGCGATTTGTTCTCCGTGGGCCGGCTGGATTACCAAAGCGAAGGTTTGATTTTTTTGACCAATGACGGCGATTTTTGCTTGAAATTAACCCATCCCCGCTATGGCATTGCCAAGACCTATGTGGCCACGATCCAAGGCCGGGTCAAACCGGAAACGTTGCACAAGTTTACCCGGGGCCTGGCCAGCGGGGGGGAAAAACTGCGGGCCGCCCGCGCGCGGCTCCTCTCGGCCAACAACAGCAGCAGCGTGGTGGAACTGGAATTGGCGGAGGGCAAGAACCGCGAGGTGCGGCGGCTCTTTGAGGCGGAAAATCTCACCGTGCGGCGGTTGCAGCGCGTGCGGATCGGCCCGGTCAAACTGGGCGAGTTGCCCGCCGGCAAATGGCGGACGTTGACAGAACCGGAGATTAAATCTCTACTTCAAATTTTATGAAATTGAATTCCTGGCTTTTCGGCGGGTTGGCCTGGCTGGCCGCCGCCTCTGTTTTCGCGCAAGATTCGGCCCGGGAGGCCCGGCCTTCCGCCCCCCGGCGCGGGGTCACGGGCGCGCTGGCCAAAGACCTGGTCCTGGACCCGCCCGCCCAGGCCACCGTCAATCAAGATTCCCTCAACGTCCGCACCCGGCCTGCCTTCGCGGGCGATATTCTGACCCATGTCCACAAAGGCCAGTCCGTCACGGTCCTGGAGCAAATCACCCTGGCCAAGCCCAATCTCAATGAACCGAGCAATTGGGTCCGCATCGTCCTGCCCACCAACACCCCGGTCTGGGTCTTTGCCAAATATATTGACACCAATTCCATGACCGTTTCCAATCGCCTCCTCAACGTGCGCGCCCGGCCGGACGATGTTCACGATGCCGTCGCCCGGTTGGAAAAGGGCGCGCCCGTCAAAGAAGTCCGCCGGGTGCCGGACTGGATTCAGATCGAGCCGCCCACCAATGCCTATGGATGGGTCGCCTCCGATTTCCTGACGATGGAGCCGCCCACCGCAGCTCCACCCGCAACGGTGGCGGCCGTTGCGCCCGCCGCCGCCGCACCGGTCGCCGCCGCACCGGTCACGCCGGAGGCAGTTGCGCCGCCCGGCACCAATGCAACTCCTGAAGCCACCAACACCACTCCCGCCGCGGTGGCCGCGCCGCCCATTGTCGCGCCCGAACCCGTCGCCACCGCGCCGCCCGCGGCGGCCGCACCCGCGCCAACCGCGCCCGCGCCGGCCGCTGCGGCCGCCGCGCCGGAAATTCCTAGTGTTGACGTAAAGCCGCGCCTCGTCACCCGCGAAGGCAATGTTCACAGGACGCTGAACGTGCAGGCGCCGGCCGATTATGAATTGCTCGACCTGAATTCCGGGAGGCTCATCGAGTATCTCCAGCCCGATCCCAAGGACAAGAATTTCCAGGTTTACACCGGCAAGCGCGTTTCGGTGACCGGCCCGGAGTGGCTGGATCGGCGCTGGCCAAGAACGCCGATTCTAAAGGTTCAAACCATTGACCTCATGCCCTGATGCCCCCGGGCAACCTCATTGACGGTCGCGCCATCGCGGAACAAATCCATCAGGAGACGGCCCGGCGCGTGGCCGCCTTGAGAGCGCGCGGCCTGCAACCCGGCCTCGTATTTGTCCGCGTGGGCGAAGACCCCGCCTCGCGCCTCTATGTTGGGATGAAGGAAAAAGCCTGCGCCCGCCTCGGCATTACCTCGCGGACTCATGTGCTGGCCGAAAACACCGCCCAAGCCGATCTGCTCGCCCTGCTCGCCCGGCTCAATGCCGATGCCCAGGTTCATGGCATCCTGGTGCAGACGCCCCTGCCCGGTCATATCTGCCACACCACGGTTTTTGCCGCCGTCGCGCCGGACAAGGACGTGGACGGATTTAATCCGGTCAACCTGGGCAAACTTCTGCTGGGCGATGAGGACGGCTTTGTGCCTTGCACGCCGGCCGGCATTCACCAACTGTTGATTCGTTCCGGGGTGGTCATCGCCGGCGCGGAAGCGGTGGTGCTGGGCCGCGGCAACATCGTGGGCAAACCGCTGGCGGCGTTGCTCTCGCTGAAAACCAAACACGGCGGGGCCACCGTCACCCTCTGCCATTCCCAAACCCGCGACATCGCCAGCCATTGCCGGCGGGCGGATATTCTGATCGCGGCCATGGGTTCGCCCCGTTTCGTCCAGGCCGGCATGGTCAAACCGGGCGCCGTGGTGGTGGATGTCGGAGTCAACCGCGTGCCGGATCCCACCGCCCCCGGCGGCACCCGGCTGGCCGGGGACGTTGATTTTGCCGGCGTGCAGCCCATCGCGGGCAAGATCACGCCCAATCCCGGCGGCGTCGGCCCGATGACCATCGCCCTGCTCCTGCAAAACACCGTCCGCGCCGCCGAATTGGCCGCCGCGCGCAGCGCGTAAAGAAGAATTATCGCCCATTCCAGAAGGCCATGCACTTTTAAACTCCGCCCCTCCATCGCTCCACCACTCCACCCTTCGATTTATGACACCCTCCAGAATCCTCCCCGACTTGCAATGCTCGCTGCTCTGCGAGGAAGTCCGCCAGGAAATCAACGGCAGTTTCATGCTCATCGGCGTCTTTCACGCCGTCCGCGTCCCGGAAGTCCCCGTGACCGCGCCGCGTCTGTGCCTGTTCAACCGCTGGACGGCCGGCTACGGCCAGTTCATCGAGACCATTCGCCTGATCGCGCCGGACCAGACGACGGTGCTGCGCAAGCACGAGTCAAAATTCGCCCTGCAAGAGGTCACCCAGCACGCGGTCAACGTCGTCATGCTGGGCGCGGTGAAATTTGAAATGGCCGGGCCTTATTACGTCGAGGTGCTGGTGGATGATGTGATGAAGATCCGCTATCCCCTCGTCATCCACCTTGTGCCGCCTCCCCCAAAGCCGGCGGAGGGCAAATGACCGGAGGCCGGCAGCGCCAACCCGTGAATCTGGACCACGGATGAGAGCAGCGTTTTAATCCCGATTCCGAATCGGGACAAAGTCGCGAAGGCGCAAGGAGCTTTTCCCGTCCTCTGTTCACCGCTCGCTCCTGTTCAAGATTCCGGCGTCAAGTGTTACATGGGGAGAAGAAGCGGCAGTTTTTCCATTCTCTTAAAGGTGTTGCGTGAGTTTGCGCAAGCCCCGTTTCCGCATCTATACGGCGATGTCGGAATGTGGCGCCGGAAAAATGAATTTGGGCCGCTTCGCTCTGAACGGCGGGGGCGGGGGGGAGATTTCTGACTCGGATAACGGGAGGAAAAGTGCTTGACGTTTGATGCTGGCAGCGACACCCTCCTGGGTCAAGACGGTCAGGAACCGTTCCAGTTTATGTTCACTTGGCAAACGCAACGGCAGCCTTTTGAGGAAGTCGCAATATCGCCTGAGCCAGGCGCAGTCCGTCCGCTCGGTCGCGGGTGCAAGGTGCTTGCGTCGAACAACTTTCGGAAGTCGCCGCACTGCTTCGCCCGTGTTCATTTCTCCATC
>JBEKUQ010000378.1:0-4015 GCA_049514835.1 Verrucomicrobiota bacterium
CTCGTAGGGCAGGCCTCTTGCCTGCCGGTTCGCGCGGCTTCCAGCCGCGCGGGCCTCACCCGGCGTTGGCGAGGGGCTGGGCGGAGATTTCCAACATGCGCTGAATGGGCCGCCGCGCGCGCTCCAGGATTTCCCGGCTCAATTCCACCCGCGGACCGAGGCGCTCCATGCAATCGTGCAATTTCTCCAGCGTGTTCATCTTCATGAACTTGCACTCATTGCACCGGCAGTGCTCGACGGGAACCGGAATGAACTGCTTGCCCGGACATTCCTTGCGCAGGCGGTGGATCATCCCCGCTTCCGTCGCGATGAGCATGGCCGGGGCGGCGCTTCTCTTGCAGTAATCCACCATTTTTTCGGTCGAGCAAACTTCGTCCGCCAGCAGACGCACTCCGCGGGTGCATTCGGGATGGGCCACCAGCGGGGCGTCGGGAAACTGGCGGCGGATGCGCATCACGCCGGCGTGGGTAAACTCCACGTGGGCGTAACAACTGCCCGGCCAGAGCGTCATTTTCCGCCCCGTCTGTTCCATCACCCAGGCGCCCAGGTTCTCGTCCGGCACAAACAGAAGGTCCCTCTCGCGGGGGCTGGCGTTGACGATCTTGACGGCGTTGCCGCTGGTGCAGATCACGTCGCTCAGCGCCTTGACCTCCGCGCTGCAATTAATATATGTGACCGTGTAAAAATTGGGGTTGCTCTCCTGCAACGCCTTCAGTTTTGGGGCCGGACAACTTTCTTCCAGCGAGCAGCCGGCGTCGCGGTCGGGCAGGATGACCAGTTTGCCGGGGTTGAGAATCTTGGCCGTCTCGGCCATGAAGTGGACGCCGCAGAAGACGATGACTTCCGCCGTGGTTTTGGCCGCCTGCTGGGAAAGGCCGAGCGAATCGCCGACGTAATCGGCCACGTCCTGGATTTCAGGCACCTGGTAATTATGGGCGAGCACCACCGCGTTGAGCTTCCGTTTCAAGGCGATGATCTCGCGGGAAAGCGCGTCAAGCCGCGGCGGCGCCAGGGGGAGGCGCGTGACAAAATCACTTTCGCCGCCGGTCTGGACTGGAGCTGTCTCAATCATGCCCCTAAAGTAAGTTCAAAGCGCCAACATCAAAGCGCAAAGTTTGGCGGATTGGAAAAATGGTTGACGGTTTGGAAAATGGGGAGCGGATTGGGAAAGGCGGATGAAGGCGTCGCCGGCTTTGGCGGATCGAGCAAGATCGCGATAAATGGCATATATCAGGGGGATCGAGAAGGGGGGTTGGCGGAGGTTGGGGGGTTGGGAGAAGGGGCTTCTAAATGATGAATTATAAATGATAAATGCTAAATGATTAAGGCGGAAGGCGGACAGTCTTTCAGGGGGAATCAAACGGCTCCGTCCCGGCGAAGCAGGGTGCGGAATGGAAAGGCTACGGTACGACCCCTTGCCCGACCCCTTTCCCCCTTTCTTGATGCGCCCAAGTCAAATGCCACTATTTCATTTGCCGTTGCCGCGGATTCGCTGTGTCCAAAGGGTTAAAGCCTGCAACAAATCGCGGATGCGTTTTTTTGTCGGCTCATCCGTCAATTTTCCTTGAGCGTCGAATTTCTCGGCGGCATTGCCAATCATTACTTCCGGTTGGTTGATGGGAAATACATTTAGGCCAACGAAAATCTGGCGAAGATGATATTGCGCCCGGGCCGTCCCCAACATCCCGGGCGAAGCACCCATGATGGCCACCGGCTTCCCGGACCACGCGCTGTCGCCGTAAGGCCGCGTCGCCCAGTCAATGGCGTTCTTCAACACCCCTGGCACCGAGCAATTATATTCGGGCGTCACGATCAGAAGCGCATCCGCCGCGCGAATTCGCTGCTTCAACTCCACGACCTTCGCGGGTGTGTTTTTCTCCTCGTCCTGATTGAAAGCGGGGATGCCATCCAACTCGAAGATGTCGAGCGTAACGCCTTCCGGCACGAGTTGCTTGGCGGCGCGCAAAGCAGCCCGGTTATAGGATTCACGCCGGAGACTGCCGGCGATGCCAAGAATTGTTGTGGGATTGTTCATTCGCTTTGGGTTCGTTAAATTGTGATCACGCTGTTCTTTGCCGGCTCTTCGCCATTCCCAACAGGAATTGACGGTTTTGCCGCCAGAGTTGATTGGCGCTGCGGTGCTGATGCATTAAACGATTGCCACATGATAAAGACCAGACGCACCGCGATGTGGCGGAGAACCGCCCTGGCTTTCCCAGGTGTTCAATCCGATGTGATGGTGATACCCTCCGGCGGAAAGAAACGCCGCCTGTTGCCCAAAGCGCTGAGTCAATGCAAAGCCGAGCACATCGCGGTAGAAGGCCAGCGCCCGATCAAGGTCGGCGACCTTCAAATGAACGTGGCCGATGCGGACTTCCGGATGAACTGGCCTGGACTTTTGAGGATGCATCGCCGGCAATTCAGGCTGCGTGCGCCCCGTTGCAAAATGGTTTGTTATCGGATCGGCCGCACCGGCACAACGTCATCCGATTCCGAATTTCATAAGTTTTTCCGCCGGCAGAAATCACCGGAATGCCGCCACGCACCCAAATCGGGCCGCTGACTTTTTTGTCCGTGTCTTCGATCAACCCGAGCGACGGTTCAAACTTCGGCTCGATGGGTTTGCCGGTTTCCCGATCCCAGGCCACCAATCGTCCGGCGGGACAATGGCCCGCTTCATACTCGACCAGTCGCCGGGCTTCGGGGTTGTCCGTCTGTTTGACCAGATTCCAGATTCTGCCTTTTGGATCACAAAAGCGGGCGAAGGCGCACAGGTTTTCCTGGTCGGTGAGCAGCATGGCCGGACCTTCGATGGTTTCGGCTTGCTTCAGATAAGGCTGATGGCTGGCGGTTTCGGCGCCATCGAACTGAATCGTCGCGTGGGTGCCATCGCAAAAGGGTTTGTTGGCCGATTGGCCGCAGCGGCAAAGCGCATATTGCTTCGGCGCGGGGTATTTCTTTCCTTCCCGGTAATCGAGGGATTCGCCCTCGGCGTTGGTCACGATCCATTGTTCACTCAGCGGCAACCCGCCGCTGACAAGGTAGGGACCATCCTGGGTGATTTCGATCTTTGCTTCGGGGTGTTCAGTCTTTTTCATAGCTGCTGGCATCCAAGGTAGCACTCCCGCCGGCATCGTCAATGGCGCTGCGGTTCGCGTCCGGGCACGGCTCCGATCAGGTGGGTCACCTTCGGCGTCCCCAGAGCAAAGCGGTGGACCTGCTCCTGCACCTTCCGGTCCGCCTGGGTCAGGCGTCGCGCTGCCGACGCCGCGTCCAGCGGTGCAACGGCAGGGACGCCTCGCCGAGGCGTCCCTGCCTGAATAGTTACGAGATCCCACCTGACCCAATTCAAGCTGGCCGCCCGATTTTTCCATCGGCGTCCGGCCAATCCGCCAAGTTATCACCCATCTCCGAGCCGCAACCCGGGGGACCCTGCTTTACCGCTTGCGCACAATCGTATTATTGGGAAGGTTTTTGCCCGCAGATAACGGGACAGATGCACGCAGATCGGGCAAGGGGTTTTGAACAGGAGCGCAGAGGGAACGGAGAAGGAAGGGGGTTCGGGAATGGTGAAAGGCGCAGTCAGAAAAATGGGGTCAAAAAGATGGATGAGTTTTGGCGGGTTTGGCGGCACCCTGTCCTCCGTCCTGTCCACCGTAGGCCCAGCGAAGGTGGAGGCCTTGGCGAAGGCGGACCTGTCCTCCGTAGCTCCAGCGAAGGAGGATAGTCTTTCAAGGGGGATCAAACGGCTCCGTCCCGGCGAAGCAGGGTGCGGAATGGACAAAGCTGCGGTACGATCCCTTTTCCAAGAAACGCATGGTGGCAAATGCACAATCGGGCAAATATATGGTTTGACGCCTCGCACGCCTCGCATATATGGTTTGACCCTCGCATCCCCTCGCACCCCTCGCAATTCTTGGCCATTGAACGGCATCGGCTTGCTTTTTTATCCTGTCCATCCTGTAATCCTGTCATTACAAATAAGCCATGACCGACCCCGTTTTCAGTTGCGACG
>JBEKUQ010000379.1:0-4001 GCA_049514835.1 Verrucomicrobiota bacterium
TGGTCATTCAACATGCCTCTTATGAAGCCGTGGACGGCCCCGGCGCCAAGGACGTGACCGCCCTCCTCGCCCGCCAGGTGAAGAACAACCGCATCAACCTCGTCATCAATAACAGAAATCTGGGCGGAGATCCCGCCCTCAACCTTGTGAAGCGGCTGCGCGTCGAGTACGAGTTGGGGGGCCAATCCTTCAAAAGGGAGATCCCCGAAAATCAGGCCCTCGCCCTCCCCGATGAACCGGCCGCTTCGCGCTATTTGCGCAAATCTTTCACCCTCAATTCTTCCATTCAACACGCCGTTCTTTACGCCACCGCCCTCGGCCTTTACGAGGTGCATATCAACGGCCACCGCGTCGGCGACCACGTCCTCGCCCCGGACTGGACCGATTACCGCAAGCGCGTCCGCTACCAGGCCTACGACGTCACCGCTCTGCTCAAACGCGGCGACAACGCCATCGGCGCGTTGCTGGGCAACGGATGGTACTCCGGCCATATCGGCAACGGCGGCTTTCAGTACTTTGGCAAAGTGCCCGCCTTCCTTGCCCAGCTCGAAGTCACTTATGCCGATGGCCGCGCCGAGCGCATCGTCACCGACACTTCCTGGAAATCCTGCCCCGGCCCCATCCTCTCTTCCGATTTCATGTTGGGCGAAGATTACGACGCCCGCCTCGAAGTCAAGAATTGGGACAAACCCGGTCTCGATGAAACTCAGTGGGTCCCGGCCGCCGCCCGCGACGAGTCCATCCCCTTGGAAGCTCAAGTCATGGAACCCGTCCGCCAAATCTGCGAGCTGAAACCCAAATCCGTCACCGAGGTCAAACCCGGCTGCTGGATTTACGACCTCGGCCAGAACATGGTCGGCGTGGTTCGTTTGAACGTCTCCGCCCCCGCCGGAACCGTCGTCACCTTGCGCCACGCCGAAATGCTCAATCCCGACGGCACCCTCTACACCAAGAACCTCCGTGCCGCCACCTCCACTGATCATTACACCTGCCAGGGCCGCGGCCTGGATTCCTGGCAGCCTCGCTTCACCTTCCATGGCTTCCGCTACGTCGAACTCACCGGCCTGCCGGGCCGGCCTGCTAAAGACGCCGTCACCGGCATTGTCATCGCCTCCGACACCCCCCGGACCGGCCAGTTCGCCTGCTCGGACCCGCGCCTCAATCAACTTCAGTCCAACATCCAATGGGGCCAGCGCGGCAACTACATCAGCATCCCCACCGACTGCCCCCAGCGCGACGAGCGCCTCGGTTGGATGGGCGACGCCGAAGTCTTTGTCCGCACCGCCACCTGCAATGCCGATGTCGCCGCCTTCTTCACCAAATGGCTCGTGGACGTGGACGACGGCCAATCGGCGGCCGGTTCGTTCAGCGACGTCAGCCCAAACACCGGGAACAGCGGCGGCGCTCCCGCCTGGGGCGATGCCGGCGTCATCTGCCCGTGGACCATCTATCAGGTCTATGGCGACAAACGCATCCTCGAACGCCACCTTCCCGCCATGACCAATTGGGTCGAGTATCTGCGCCGCAACTCCGTCGGCTTCATCCGCCAGAGAAATCGCGGCAATGACTACGGCGACTGGCTCGCCATCGGCGCCAACACTTCCAAGGAACTCATCGGCACCGCCTACTTTGCCTATTCCACCCGCCTGGTTGCCCAGTCCTGTCAAGCTCTCGGTCGCACCGACCAAGCCCGCCAATACGAGCAATTATTTCAGGACATCAAGGCCGCTTTTAATCAGCGCTACGTCGCCGCCGATGGCCGCATCCAGGGCAATACTCAGTGTGCCTACGCCATGGCCCTCAAATTCGATCTCCTCCCGGAAGCTCTCCAGTCCAAAGCCGCCCAATATCTCGAAGATGACATCCAGGCCAAAGGCGGACATCTTTCCACCGGCTTTGTCGGCGTGAGCTATCTGCTCCCCGTCTTGACCCAGGCGGGCAAGGCCGACACCGCCTATCGCCTCCTCCTCCAGGACACCTTCCCTTCCTGGCTCTTCTCTGTCAAACAAGGCGCCACCACCATTTGGGAACGCTGGGACGGCTGGACCCCCGACAAAGGTTTTCAGGACCCCGGCATGAACTCTTTCAACCACTACTCCCTTGGCTCCTGCGGCGAATACCTTTTCGGCGGCATCGGCGGCATCCGCCCGGCCAGCCCGGGCTTCAAGACCATCCTCATTGATCCCGTCATTCGCCCTGGCCTCACCTGGGCCGATACCCGCTATGATTCCATCCAGGGCCAGATCGCCACTTCCTGGAAACTCGACACCAACCGCCTGTCGCTCAATGTCGTCATCCCGGCCAACACCACCGCCACCGTTTGCGTCCCGGCTGCCGATCTGGAGACCATCACCGAGAGCGGCAAACCCTTCGACCGCGTGTCCGGCGTCAAATACCTCCGCCACGAAAACGACAAATATCTTTTTGAAGTCGGCTCCGGCGACTACCGCTTCGCCTCCAAGCTCGATTAGCCAATTTTGACAGCGTAGCTTGTCCGCCTGCCGATTGAGCCCGCACAAGTTGCCTCCATCGCTGAAGAACCCGTCCCTTCCCCTCAGGGCGCTTGCCGCGCCGTAGCGCCGCGAAGGCGGGAGACTCCGTCGAGCCCTGACTTCTGCCCATCACCCCATGAGCCGTCCAAACCGGTTCGCGCCCCCGACCCGCCATTTTGCATTTTGCATTTTGCATTTTCTTCCCAAAGGCCGCTTGACAAAGATTAGAACCTATGGTTGAATCATCCACATGAGAGTCGTAGTTACACTCAAGTTCGCCTCTGGCAGCTCGCGCCCGTCCACCCCGTTAGCCCACTCCGTCGAGCCGCGACTTTGCCCACCCCCCAGAGGTCCGGCAAACCCGCATTTGGAGAGCGGCAGCTTGCTGCCGCCTTCATTTCCGATCAGACCCAATCAGGCCCAATCAGGCCCAATGAGGCCTAATCAAGCCTAATCAAACTATTATTTGTGGTTCCTAAACGCGACAATCCGCTTGGACAAGCAATGGTTGCCCGCCGATTGCCGGGCGCACGGCGCCACCGCCTTCGATCTCCGCCTTCCCGCTCAAAGCCGGTTCTCGTCCAGGTCAATCGCGTCAACGAAGGTGCGGATGTCGTCGCGATGGGCCGCGCCCGCTTGTTCCTTGCGCATTTTCAAGCGGGCCAAACCGTTGGCATCACCGGCCAAGGGACGGCTCATCATTTCCTCCCGATGCGCCGCTTTCTCGGCGGGAGTTCTTTTCACGTTTTGACGGACCCAATCGCAGACTTCGCCGTCAGTGATGGAGTTCTTCACCACTTCCAGCATCTGGTCGTGCGTCACCCCGGCGGCCTTGAGCCAAAAACCATCAAATCCTTTGCCGAGGTTTTCGATATAATCGGAGTGCAGCTTCCCGGCCAGATGCAGTCGGATCTTGTCAATGTATCGCGGCAGATACATCCAACCGTCCATCGTTTCGCGCGGGCTGCGGGGACATATTCGTTTTTCCATGAATTCATGGTAGGCAAGCCAGACGGGATGTCAACCGGGGGAATGGCGCATTGCGCCTCGCGGCTTAGGGTCCGTGCAGAAACAACCTCCGACTTTGCTTTCGGCGCAGGGCCGATTCGGATTGAGAATTGGTCATTGAGAATTTGTCATTGGCAATCGAAAACCCCTCCTCCAATGGCAAATGACAAATTTTCAATTTTCAATTTTCAATGGCCTTCAAAGTGGCGCGTCCGGGGCGCCCCTTCGATCCCGTTTGAATGGCGCCTGATTATCGGAACTTGTTTTTGCGCGCCTCTTAGGATCGCATGGAGTTGCGGCCTGTTGCCGGTGGGTAACAATTAAAGCGAAAGGACCACCATGCCGTCACGACGTGAGTCTTTTTCTTATGATGCAGCCATTTTGGGCGGGGGCAGCGCGGGCTACGCGGCGGCGCGCACGGCCGCGGCGGCGGGCTTGCGCACGGTGGTGATCGAAGGAGGGCCGGAAATGGGCGGCCTTTGCCTTCTGCGCGGTTGCATG
>JBEKUQ010000380.1:0-3999 GCA_049514835.1 Verrucomicrobiota bacterium
GCACCCGCAAAGGGCGTCGTTGCCACCAGGCCTTCATCCGTTGGCCTCCTCGCGCAGAACAAAACCCGTGCCGCGAACGGTGTGGATGAGTTTGATGACATGGCCTTCATCCACTTTGCGCCTCAAATGGGCGACATGAACGTCAATCACATTGTCCAGCGGGGTGATGCGGTTGGCCTCGTGCCAAACGTCTTTGGCCAGCATCTCCCGGGTCACGACCTGGCCCGGTTGCCGCAGCAGGTAAGCCAGCAGGTCAAACTCCCGCGGCGTCAACTCGATGGGCTGGCCGGCCCGCCAGACCCGCCGCGCCTCCAAATCCATCGCCAAATCCGCCGCGGCCCGTTTTAAAGGCTCGGCCGGGGCGGTCCTGCGCAGCAGGGAGCGGAGGCGCGCCAGCAATTCCTCAAAGGCAAACGGTTTCACCAGATAATCGTCCGCGCCGCTCTCCAGGCCCAGCACGCGGTCCTCGACCGCGTCGCGGGCGGTCAGCAGCAGCACCGGCGTTTTGTCGCCCCGCGCGCGCAGCGTCTTGAGAATCTCCAGGCCGCTCCGCGCCGGGAGCATCCAGTCCAGCACCACCCCGTCAAAGGATTGGGCGTTGAGCAGAAAGAATCCTTCCTCGCCGGTGTGGGCGGTGGCCACGGAAAAGCCGCCGCGCTCCAGCCCGGCGGCGAGCGCGCGGGCTGTTTTCACATCGTCCTCAACAATCAGCAGGCGCATAGGCAATTCGCAAGGCTCCACCCTGCCACAACCCCGTCTGCCGGGCCAGAACCAACCGGCTGCAGATACATTCAGCACGGCAAATCACGGAGCTTTCAGGCCGAACAAGGCTGCCAATTTTCGATCTGCGTCCCGCTGCAAATCCACCGACAATTCACCCAATTCGCGGCGAATAATCGCGCTCCGCAGCGTGACCAGGCGGTGCAGGCGAAGAACAGACGGAACCCGCAATCCCGTCGCCGCGAAGTCCTTTTGGCGCGGATCCAGCACAATGTCGGTGGCCGAGACGGCCGCGGGGACCTGGCTGCTGATGAAGGCCACGATGACATGGCGATGAAGGCCAATTGGGTCAGTCAAACAAAGGGCCGGCCGGACTTTCTGGGCGGTCAGGTCGTCAAACGGAAACGGCACCAGGACGATTTTACCCTTGGTCATGGAACGGCTTGCCGTCGGAGGCGGTGTAAACATCCTCCGACGTGTCCTTCAGAAAATCAAACGCCGGGTTGGCCGAGGCCGCTTGCGTCCATGTCTCCTCCGGGATGTCCTCCGCCTCGGGCACCAACACAATGACGCGAACGCGGCTTTGCCCCGGAATGGGCAACGGCTCATCCAGCCGCAATTGATGTTGCGCATCCACGATTCCAGTTGTTTCAATCGCGTTCACGACCCACATAATTTGGCTCCCGCAGGCCAAAAGGCAACATTTTTATCCAGGCGCGGAATGGGGGATGCCTCTGGCGGGGATGGGGGCGCGTTTATCATTTTGCATTTGTCCAGCCTCCGCCCTAATTTGCCGCGCACATGAAGCAAAAAGCGTATGCCGCCGCGGGCGTCAACATTGACCTGGGCAACAAACTCAAAGCCGCGCTGCCCCGGTTGCTGGCCCGCGCGAAGCGCCGCGAAGTCCTCGGCAAAGTGGGCGGCTTCGGCGGCCTGTTTGCCCTCGACGCCAAAAAATTCCGCCAGCCGGTGCTCGTGGCCAGCACCGACGGCGTGGGCACCAAGCTGAAGATCGCCTTTGCCATGGACCGCCACGACACCGTCGGCCAGGACCTTGTCAATCATTGCGTCAACGACATCGCCGTGCTGGGGGCGGAACCGCTTTTCTTTTTGGATTACATCGGGACGGGGAAACTGGAAGCCCGCGTGTTCACCCGGTTGGTGGCCGGTTTCGCCCGCGCCTGCGCCGCCAATCATTGCGCGCTGCTCGGCGGCGAAACCGCGCAGATGCCCGGCTTCTACCGGCCCGGCGAATATGACCTGAGCGGCACGATTGTGGGCGTGGTGGAAAAGGGGCGCATTCTCGACGGCAAAAGCATACGGCCCGGCGACGCGGTCATCGGGCTGGCCTCCAGCGGCCTGCACACCAACGGCTATTCGCTGGCGCGCCGGATTTTTTTCGAGCGGATGAAACTCAAGCCGGGCGACTTCGTGCCCGAGCTGGACAACACGATCGGCGGGGAATTGCTCAAGGTGCATCGCAGCTACGGCCCGCTCCTGCGCAAGCTGCTGCAAAAATTCAATCCGTCCGCGCCGGGCGCCCGGCCGGCGGTCAAGGGACTGGCCCACATCACCGGCGGCGGTTTTATGGACAACATCCCGCGCGTCCTGCCGCGGCAATGCGACGTGGTGGTGCGCAAGGGCTCGTGGGACCTGCCGCCGATTTTTGAATTGATCCGCGCCCGCGGCGGGGTGGCGGAGGCGGAGCTTTACCAGGTGTTCAACATGGGCATCGGCATGACCGTCATCGTGGCCGCCGGCCAGGCGGAGGCGGCGCTGCGCTTCGTGCGCGCGCAACAACAAAGGGCCTGGCTGATCGGCGAGGTGGTGGCGGGCGCCGGCGTTGTCAAGATGATTTGAAGGGCGGAACCGCATGAATATATTTGACGAACTGGAATGGCGCGGCCTGGTGGCCGATTGCACCGACCGCGAGGAGTTGCGCCGGCGCCTGGCCGCGCCCGTCACCCTCTATTGCGGCTTCGACCCGACGGCGGACAGCTTGCACGCCGGCAACCTGGTGCCGTTGCTCGCCCTGCGCCGCTTTCAATTGCTCGGGCATCATCCCATCGCCGTGGCCGGCGGCGCCACCGGCTCCATCGGCGACCCGAGCGGCAAAACCGCCGAGCGCCAGCTCCTCAGCCGGGAAACCCTGGACGCCAACATCGCGCGCGTGAAGGACCAGTTGCGGCGCCTGCTGGATTTCAACGCGCCCGCCAATCCCGCCCGCCTGGTGGACAACGCCGACTGGACCCGCCCGGTGAGCTATCTGGATTTTCTGCGCGACATCGGCAAGCATTTTTCTGTCAATCAGATGGTGGCCAAGGAAAGCGTGCGGGCGCGGATGGAAGACCGCGAAGCGGGCATCAGCTACACTGAATTCAGCTACATGCTCCTGCAGGCCTTTGATTTTTATCATCTGCGCAAGGAACTGAACTGTGAATTGCAAGTCGGCGGCTCGGACCAATGGGGCAACATCACCGCCGGCATTGATCTCATCCGCAAAAAACTCGCCGCCGCCGCCTGGTGCCTCACCACCCCCCTCATCACCAATGCCGACGGCACCAAATTCGGCAAAACCGCCGCCGGCGCCATCTGGGTGGACGCCGCCAAAACCAGCGTCTATCGCTTCTACCAGTTTTGGATCCGCACCGATGACCGCGACGTGGTGCGTTACCTGAATTACTTCACCTTTCTAAGTCAAGATGAAATCGCCGCGCTGGCCGCGGAGCACGCCGCCCGCCCGGAGGCCAGGGCCGCCCACAAGGCGCTGGCCGGGGCCATGACCGGTCTCATCCACGGCGCGTCGGCCACCGCCGAGGCCGTGCGCGCCAGCGACATTCTTTTTGGCGGCGGCCTGGACGGCATTTCCGAAAAAACATTCAACGAGATTGTCGGCGAAGTGCCGGGCCGGGAAATTGACAGGGACCAACTGGGCGGCGCGGGCCTGTCGCTGGTGGAATTGCTCGTCCTGGGCGGCCTTTGTCCCTCCAAGGGCCAGGCGCGCAAGGACCTGGAGGGCGGCGGCGTTTATGTCAACAATATCCGCGAGGCCGGTCCGCTGCGCCGCATCACCGCGGCCGATTTGCATTTTGGCAGGCACCTGTTATTGCGCAAGGGCAAGCGAAACTACGTCGTCCTCACCGCCAGGCCCCCTTGATTTTGATGGCCAAATCACCTTGGGCGCCAGACAACATTTTACTTGGCTTGGGGCCGCCAATTTTGCACTGTGTTTAGCCACGAAAAGATGCCAACGCTAAGACACCGAAAAAGTCGTAAACT
>JBEKUQ010000381.1:0-3990 GCA_049514835.1 Verrucomicrobiota bacterium
GAGTCGAAGGTCAGCCGCACGGGCTGCTTCGTATTGTTGGGGTCATAGGCTTGAAAGGCAAAACCGCGCTCCGTTTGCCCGGCGGCGAATAGAATCATGCTGTGATTGATGGTCAGCGCTGGAAATTTTACCAGGTGAATAATCGGCGGGTTGTTTTCTTGGAGCGCGGCCGCCAGGCCTGAGGCGGTGCGGGCCTGGTGCGCGCGCGAAATGGGAAAAACCATCCGCCAATGGCTCCGCAATACATAAGATCGCCACGCCCCGCCGCAGCAGGCCTTCAACAGGGTGGGACGCGCCTCGCTGAATTCCCGCAAACTCGCATGGCCGGGAATCACGATTTGATTCCCGGGGGCGCAGGGCCGGCATGGATTCCGCGCCACGATTTCGCGAATCAGGCGGCGGCAGGTTTCGTCATCCGCCGCCTTTTCTTCAGGCGCAAAGCGGGCGTGATAGAGAAATTGCCGCGCCGCACGGGTCAGCACGAAGCAACGGTGCGCGTAGGCTGGTGCTGGCTCGCGCCGGCTGAAACGGGTCTTCCCAGCAGCCGCATCGAAGCGATATTCCCAGAAAGTCTCATTCTCAAAGGCAAAGGTGTCCCGCGCAAACTCAAACGGGCGTGGTCTGTCTTCGCTGGAGTTGAGGGGCATAAGCAATTGGCTTGCGCAGCAGGTTAGGATTGTATTACCCCACTGGCAATGCTTTACCAACGCTGGCGAGACATGGCGAATGAACGACGCGACGAGTTTGCGTTGCATGACTTGTCCTCAGGGCAACATTGGACGTTTGCCCAGTTACGCGCCACTGCTGAGTCATGGCCTTGGATCGAGGGCAACCTGGTTTGTCCGCAGGGCCATTCCGCCGCTTTCATTTGTTCGCTCCTGTCCTCATGGCGCGCGGGAAAAGTCGTCTGCCCGCTGGAATTGGGGCAAACCGCTCCCGAGGTCGCGCTCCCGCCGGAAGGTTGCGTTCATCTCAAGTGGACCTCGGCCACCACCGGCGCCGCCCGCCTGATCGCCTTCACCGCCGAACAACTCGCCGCCGACGCCGCCCAGATTGTTTTGGCCATGGGCTTGCGTCCGGACTGGCCAAACCTCGGGGTGATTTCCCTGGCGCATTCCTACGGATTCTCCAATTTGGTGCTGCCTCTGTTGCTGCATGGCATTCCGCTGATCCTGGCGCCCTCGCCCTTGCCGGAGATCGTCCGCACTGCCGCGGCAAAGCAACCCGCGGTGACTCTGCCGGCGGTGCCCGCTCTCTGGCGCGCCTGGCATGAAGCTGGCGGCGTCCCCGCCCAAGTGCGGCTGGCCATTTCCGCCGGCGCTCCCTTGCCGCTGAATCTGGAGCAGGCGGTCTTTGCGGCCAACGGGATCAAAATTCACAATTTTTACGGCGCGTCCGAATGCGGGGGCATCGCTTACGACGCCAGCGCCGTGCCGCGCACCGACGCGGCCCTGGCCGGGACTCCCCTTCCCGGCGTCAGTGTGTCATTGAACGGCGAGGGTTGTTTGATGGTTCGCGGACTGGCCGTCGGCTTGACCCATTGGCCCGAACCATCCAAGGCGCTCGGCGACAGCGTATTTCAAACGAGCGATCTGGCTGAATTAAAAAATGGTTTGGTCTGCCTGCGCGGGCGTCTGAGCGACCTGATCAACATGGCCGGTCGAAAAGTCTCGCCGGAGACCATCGAGCGCGCCCTGCTGGCCCATCCGCGCGTGCGCGAGTGTCTGGTCTTCGGCGCGCAGAGCCAGGATGAGCAGCGCACGGACGTGATTGTCGCGGTGGTGGCGGCCAGCGCGGGAGAAAGGGAGTTGAAGCAATTCCTCCTGGAGTCTTTGCCGTCATGGCAATTGCCGCGCCGCTGGCAGTTTGTCGAATCCCTCTCCACCGGATCGCGCGGGAAAATTTCACGCGCGGAATGGCGCCGCCTCTTCGCCGGCTGACCGCTTCAGGGCTGGGGCGCTTCGCCGCTCAAGGTCAATTCCACCGTCAGCACGAGGTTGTCTCCCACCCGCCCGCGTGCTTGGGCCTGGATCAGATTGCCCAGGCGCCCGAGGACGCTGGCTTCCAGATGCACCACGTCTCCGGGCCGCGCCGCGCCCAGAATTTTCACCCCGCGCAATGCCGTCAGCTTCAAGCCCGCCAGAGGCCGGATGGCCGGATCGCTTTGCGCCACAACGCCCGCGAGCTGGGCCGCCGCTTCTATGAGCAGGACGCCGGGCAGAATCGGGTCGCCGGGAAAGTGTCCGCGCAGAAATGGCTCATCGCCGCGCACCCGGTATTCGCCCGTGCCTTCCTTCCCCGGCGTCAGGCTCAAGACTCTGTCCAGGAAACGGAACTCCGGGCCGTGCGGCAAGAATTCCAAACCGTTCTTGTCTGTGCCGCTGGGTTTCATTTGGCGAATGGCTCAGTGACCTTGAAATCCGCCGGAGGCTTCCATTGGAACAGGTTTTCCCCCGCCGCCCCGTTGGCCACTGCGTTGGTGAATTCGTTTCGCATCCGCGAGCCGTCCACGAAAACCAATTCCGTTCCGGCGAGGGAAAAATCGTTGGTCGTCAGGCTCACTCGCAGCTCGGGCATGATCTGGCGCGCGGCGGCGCTGCGCGGTTGCAGCGCCACCAGCCACCTTCCATTGGTGGCGGTGAGCGACTGGATTTGAAATTGCGCTTCGAATTCTTTGCGGGTGCGCGGAAAGCCCGCGTCCAGCAGCGACATGGCATCGCGCCATTCCCGCGGGGCGGACGCGCCCAGAGAGTAATGCTCCGCCCGTTTGAGGCGCGGATAAATGACGAACATTTCATCCGCGTGCCGCAGGGCAATGGTTTGCGCCGGCTGGCCCAGTTCCCAGCGGAATTGGTTGGGCGCGGAAAACCACAAATGGCCGGTGGCCACGAGCGGTTGGACCAGGGTTTTGAGGGTGCGGGTTTGCACGAAATCAGCCGACAGCGAGTGAACCTTGGCCTGCGCCGCAAACCAGGCCTCCAGCACCGCATTGGTGTCGGTTGCGCTCAAAGCAGCCGGGGCCAGCCCGCAGCAGGCCGTCACAAAGGCCATGCGCCAGAACGTCATTCGCCGCGCGGCGGGGGCGGCGGCCAGATTGGAACAAAGTGATACCATTGGGTAATATACTGCCGAATGAGCGGCTCGAAAACACTCATGATTTTTTGCGTCAATTGAATCCGTGCCGCCCGGTTGCCGATCATCGCGCGATCGTAAGGAATTTCCGGCTGGATTTCGCCCTCATACCCCCCCGCCGTCCGAACAATGCACACGGGCAAAATCGCGCAACCCGCGGCGCGGGCCAGTTCCGCCGCCGCGATGGAGGCGGAAAATGGCCGGCCAAACAAATTGACCGTCACGGCCGTGCGGCGCGCCGGCCGGTCCATCAGCAAGGCCACCGTCGCGCCTTCCTGAAGGCGTTTGACGATTTCAACGAACGCAAACGCATCCTCGCCCACCACCATCGTTTCCACTCCCCAACGCGCGCGCGAGGCTTGCCGCAGTTCCGTCAGGCCCGGATCGGGTTCCGGTTGAGTCAAGACGAGCAATTTGAAGCCCTTCCGGGGGAGATAGGCTCCGCCGATCTCCCAGTTGCCCAGATGCGGGGTGACAAGGAGCACTCCTTTGCCGCGCGCCTCGGCCGCACGGTAAATCTCCCAGCCTTGCCAGCGCATCACCCAATTGTCGAGCGCCGCCCCGCCTTCGTATCGCCAGAGGTCCGCGATCTTCAGTGCGAATTCGGTGAAGAGAGCGCGCGCGGCGCAGGCGGCTGCGGCCGGGTCATCGTTCAGGACGGGCCCCACATTTTGAATCACTACCTCGCGGCGTCGCGCGGCCACCCGCCAGTAAATCGCCGAGCCAGATTGGGCCAGCGTCCGGCTCACACCGACCGGGAGACGGCGGGCCAAACCCAGGCCCATCCTCCAGATTGCTCCCCGGTAAAAATGGGACGGCGCCGCCGGCGCTGCCGCCGCCCTCTCGTCCTTTTGCCCG
>JBEKUQ010000382.1:0-3985 GCA_049514835.1 Verrucomicrobiota bacterium
GGCCAATGCGGCGTCGTTGTGGCGGGAATGCAAGATGGTGGCGCCGGGCGTCGGGGTATCGGCGCGGGCGCTTTACGATCGGGTGTGGATGTATGTGAAATCGGGGGATTGGAAGGATTTGACAAACAGGGCCAAGGCGGGGCGGGAGTTTTATAGTGAGGCTCGACAGAGTCTCGCCCTACCGAAATGCACCCAGGAGTTTGTCAAGTCTATTTTTGAGCGGTTTCAGCGGAACAACGGGGCGGGGTTGAAGGAGATTGAGCTGATCCTCCGCACGCATTTGGACTCGAAAGGGAATTACTACGAGAGGATTCCGGGCTGTGATACCTGGCCGGTGCTGGATGAAACGCCGGGATGGTCGCGGCGCAACTTGCAGCGCATGACGCCGAAGAATTGGGAAGCGAAGGCGGCGCGGGTGGGGCTGTTCGCGGCGTCGGCCTATCGGCCGCCGGTGTTCAAGAGCCGGGCGGAGTTGCCGTTTGGTCATTGGGTCGAGTTCGACGACCACGAGTGGAATGTGAAGATTCATTGGCCGGGGCAGGTGAAGGCGATGCGGCCCAGGGGATTTGCGGCTTGCGAAAGGCTTTCAACCTTCTTGAAACCGTCTTTCAAGCCGACTTTTTGGGACCCGGATTTGCGGAAAAAGCAGGCGCTGACAGAGCGCGATTTCATGTGGTTTGTCATCGCCTGGCTGACGGATATTGGCTATCGCACCGATGAAGCGGGGACTTGTTTGATCGTGGAGCACGGCACGGCGGCGATCCGGGAGGCGTTTGAGGAGAGGATCCACCGGGCAACGGACGGCAAGGTGCGCGTGGTGAAAGGCGGCATGTTTGACAAGGCGGCGCATGGCGGGCAGATGGGGGGCAAGGGGTCCGGGAATTTCCGGCACAAGGCGCTGATCGAAGGTTCGTTCAATTTGATTGACAATTATTTTTCGGGGTTGAAGGGGCAGGTGGGGTTGGACCGGCTGACGTGCCCGGAGGAACTGGGGGCGAGGGAACAGTATTTTGGAAAATTGTTGAAGGCGGCGGAAAGCCACGGCTCGACGGAGTCTCGCCCTACCGATTTGATGCTGCCGTTTTTGGGGTGGCATGAGTTTGTCAGGAGGGCGATGGATTTGATGGCGGCGCTGAATTGGTCGATGGAGCACGAGATTGAGGGGTGGGGGGAATGCGGGTTTCATGCGACGGAGTTCCGGCTGCCGATGGGGGAGGGTTTCACGCCGTGGCAGCCGAGAGAGGTGCTGGAGAAAATGCCAGAAGCGCAGCGTAACGCGGTGATGGCTCTGATTTCCACAGGAGAAAACAGAGGAAACAGAGATTCGGATTCTGAGTCTTCTCCATTATCTCCGTTATCTCCTGTTCAAAGTCCGGTTTTGACGCGGGCGAGGAATTTGTCGCGACATGAGGCGTTTCACCGGAGCCTGGCGGCGGCGCGGGCGGCGGGGGTGATGGCCAAGGTGACGCCGTGGCGGTTCTGCGAGCTGATGGGGCTGGAGAATTCCCACAAGGTCACGGTCGGGGAACGGCATCTTTTTGAGGTGGATCACCGGGATTTTGGGCTGAAGCCGGTGCGGTATGTGGCTTGCGTCAATAATCGGAATCTGCCGAGCGGGGAGAGCTACCAAATCTTCATCAATCCGTGGTCGCCGGGGGTGGCGCTCTTGTGCCATGACGACGGGGCGGCGGTTGGGCTGGTGGAGCAATGGGAGACGGTGTCGGTAATGGATCCGGCGGCGCAGCGGCGGATGATGGGCAAGCAGGCGCACTGGGAGGCGGAGGAACGGCACGCGCTGGAGGCGCGGCACGGGGTGGAGAGCGCGGAGGTCAGCCACATGGTCCAGCATAACGCCGCTGTCTTGGAGGGGAAGCGGCCGGGGGCGGAGGCGCGGGCCGAGGCGGAGCTGGATGCGAGGGTGCAGGAGGCGTTGGAGGCCAACGCGGAGAAGGCTGAAGGCTAAAGGCTAAATGCTAAATCAAAACCAAATATGAGCAAACCTTACAACGAAGATGTTCACGCGGGGCTGATCGCCTACATGGCGGAGCATACCCTGAGCCAGGCGGACATGGCGCGGGAATTGCAGGTGTCGTCGTCGGCGGTCAACAAGTATGTCAACATGAAACCGGAGGGGGACGTTTCCTCGCTGGAATCGCTGCTGACCGATGTGATGAAGAACGCGCCGAAACGGCGCCGGGAACAGACGGTGCTGGTGGAGACGGCCATTGCGCGGAACATGGCGGGCTGGCTCGAGCGGGTGCGGAAGACGGCGGATATCGCGGTGCTCACCGGGGACGCCGGGATCGGGAAGACGTGCGGGGCGCAGCTCTATTCGGCGACGCATCCGACTTCGATCTTCTTGACGGCGACGCGGGCGTTCTGCAATGAGCGGACGCAGCGGCGGCTGCTGTGGCAGGAGGTCAATACGACGGGCTGGCGGAACAAGGAGCGGATCGAGGATCCGCCGCCGTCGCAGGACCGGTATCTGATCAAGAAGTTCCGGGGGTCATCGCGCCTGGTGATTATTGACGGGTGCCACCGGCTGACCGGGAGCGGGATTGAGTGGTGGTTTGATTTTCACGACGCGACGGGACTCAGCCTGGCGTTTGTGGGCAACGCCTGTTTCGTGGACAAATTGCGGAAGCTGCCGGATGAGGACCAGCACCTGTCGCGCGTGGGCGCGAGCAAGGAATTGAAGCTGGAGGCGGAAGATGCCTCCGCTTTTGCGCGGCAAATTCTCGCGCAAGTGGCGCCGGACCATGTGCAGGCGCTGATGGCGGAGTCGGTGAAGGTGGTGATGGGGCCGGGGCACGGGCGGACGCTGCGGAAGCAGGCGTCGCTGGCGCTGGACCTGCTGGACGGATTCAAGGGGGACATGGCGCTGGCGTTCCGGGCGGCCGGGCGGCAGTTGCTGGCGGGGCAGATGGGGGGGAAAGGATAAAGGCGAAATGCTAAAGGCTAAAGGCTGAACGCTGAAATTGGGAAAGCAGAAATTTGAACCAAAGGAAACCAATGAAAATAAAGAAAACGACGATTCGGAAGGCGATGGCGGCGACGGCGCAGGAACTGAATGTGCAGTGTCTGCGGATGGCGGTAGAGCGGTCGGAGAACGCGCTGCGGGATCAGCAGGAGACGATGTATCGGCTCTGGCAACGGAGGGCGGGGCAACTGGCGGAGTTGCGGGTGCAGGAGGCGATTTTGGCGGCGCGGAAAGGAAGTGTGAAGTGAGAAGTGGGAAAGGGGGCGGGCGATGATCACCGCCAAGAATTTGCCCGCAGATCACGCGGACGCACGCAGATAAACCAAGAAAGGAAAACGAAGTATGTATCCGAAATTGACTGCTTTGGAAGTGATGATGCTTGACGATGGAAAATGCCCGGATTGCGGGGGCACACGCTTCCTGGAAGGGCCGCATGGCGGGATGAATGTCAATGTGAAATGCGCCGGGTGCGGATCGAAGTTCAACCTGATACCAGGCTTGGCAGGTGGGTTTGGCAAGGAACGAATCAGCCAGAAGGGAGGCGGCGAGTGAACCCCTGGTTACTCGTTTTGATGATCGTGGCCATTTTGTATTTGGCCACGGAACTGGCCTATCGGCGGTGGATCCGGCCGGATTGCGGGTTGAGCGAGGCGGAGTTGGATTGCAAGCGGTGCGAGCGGCCATGCGTGGCGCCGGTGGGAAGCCAGGATGGGGAAGGGTTTCACCTGGGCGCGGAGTTGATGCCGCGGGAAGAGGTGGCTCGCCAATTGACGGCGGCGCTGGAGCATCGCTGGGACGAAGACCCTGAAGTGCGGCAACGGCTGGGGGAATTCAAGGCGGCGCCGGGGGAATACAGGGCGATTGAACAGGAGCGACCGGAGGCAATGGAGATTACCTCAGTCAGACGACGCGCTCCGGACGCGGCGCAGGGGTCGAAAACGTCTCCATTGCCTCCGCTTGCTCCGGTTAGGAAATCAGCGGGGAGGGGGCTGTGAGGGCGATTTC
>JBEKUQ010000383.1:0-3982 GCA_049514835.1 Verrucomicrobiota bacterium
CGCGCGCAACAGTTCCCCCAATCTTTTTGGCCTGCACCCGCCCGTGCAGTTGGACGGCAATTTCGGCGTGACGGCGGGAATCGCCGAGATGCTGTTGCAAAGCCAGGAGGGGGAAATCAATCTGCTGCCGGCCCTGCCCGCTGCCTGGCCGGAGGGCTCGGTCAAAGGCTTGCGCGCCCGCGGCGGCTTCGAGGTGGACCTCGCCTGGCAAGCCGGCCGTTTGTCCGCCGCCTCCATTCGCAGCCTGGACGGCCAGCCGTGCAAAGTGCGCCAGGGAGACAAGACGCTGGAACTCAATCTGCGCAAGGGCGAAGCCGCGCGGCTGGACGCGGCTTTGCGGCGAATTTAACTCCGGCGAATTTCCACTCCCGTCCCATGCTCCATATTCAATCCCGTGCCGCCGCCCCGCCATTGCCGGGTGAAGTCATATAAATACAGAAATCCGGAGAGGACGGTGAAGAGGCCCGCCCCGGCGGTGATGAAAGGCAGCGGCCCCACCGGCAATTTGAGCAGCGTCCAGAGGACCGCCGACATTTGCAGGACGGTGGCCACTTTGCCGAGGAGGCGGGGCCGGGCAGTGAATTTGCCCCACGCGCAATGAATGGCCACCATGCCCCCCAGCAGGATCAGTTCGCGCATCACCACCATCGCGGCCAGCCACCAGGGAATTGGCGCGAACCTTTGGCCCGGATCCACGCTCAGAATGACCAGCGCTGAAACGAGCAGCAGCTTGTCCGCCAACGGATCGAGAATGGCGCCCAGTTCGCTTTTTTGGTTGTAACGCCGGGCAATGTATCCATCCAGCGCGTCTCCCAAGGCGGCGACGCCGAAGCAGACGATGGCGGCCAGGCGATGCCCTTCGTTTCCAGTGTTGACATAGCTGATAACCTGGGCAACAAAGAGCGGCACGAATAGAATCCGTGCGACGGTGACTTTATTGGCGGTTGTCATTCTCATGGCGACATTGTAGCGGACAAATTAAGTTTACACCACGACGCGCAAAACTTAAAGATGAAAACCTTCCTCTTAATTGCAACGATTTCTGTCCTGGCCATGACCGGATGCATCCACCGGCCTCCATCCGCCGGTTCGCAGTATTTTGATGAGGTCAAGCCGGGCGAACTGCCGCCCGCGTGGGTGGGAGGCATCACGGGCAGCGGCCAGGCCCTATGGGCAGTGGCGGCCGCGGCCGACGCGCCGAGCCGTCCGAACATCCTCCAGCAATCCGGCCAGGCCAAGTTTTGCTGGTGCGTGCAGACCAATCTGTTGCTGCGGGATGGTTTTGTGGCCGTGAAATTCAAACCGGTCTCCGGCCAGGAGGACCAGGCCGGCGGGCTCATCTGGCGCTGGCAGGACGGCGACAATTACTACGTGGCCCGCGCCAACGCCCTGGAGAACAACGTCACCATCTACCACACCGTCCACGGCGTCCGCACGGAGAAGGGCCGCGCGAGTTTCGATGTCGCCTCCGGCCAGTGGCACGATTTGCGCGTGGATTTTCATGGCCCGCATTTCAAGGTGACGTTTGACGGCCGGACCGCCTTGAGGTGGGACGATGAGACCATCAAGGACGCCGGGGCGGCCGGCGTCTGGACCAAGGCGGACAGCGTGACGCAGTTTGACAATTTCCAGTGGGGGACCGGCGGGGATGCCCCTTAGAAGAGGAGGGGGGCCTCGCGGTGGCGGCGCTGGGAAAAGCGGCGATAATGGGTGTAGCCGACGGAGCGGGCCAGGGCCACGGCCTGCCCGAAGCCCTGGCCCACCTCGCCCGGCGCGTGGGCATCGGAGCCGAAGGTGACGGGCACTTTCTCTGCCGCGGCCAGTTCGAGCAGGGCGCGGCCGGGATAGATTTCGCGGCAATCCTTGCGCAGGCCGGCGGTGTTGAGTTCGATGGCGATGTTGTTCGACTTGACGGCGCGGAGGAAGCGGAGGTAGAGCGGGGCGCAATCCTGCCGCGGACGAATGTTGAATTTCTTGGGGAGATCGGCGTGGCCGATGATCTCGAACAGGCCGGATTCCGCCGCCTGGGTCAGCCGGTCGAAATAGGCGGACCAAACCGCAAAGGCATCCGCCTCCTTCCAGCGGGAAATTTGCTCCGGGTTGTCCACCGCCCAGTCAGCGGAGACGTAATGGACGGAGCCGATGAAATAGTCCCACGGATAACGCGCCGCCAAATCGCGAATCCAATCTTCGTGGCCCGGCAGATAATCCGCCTCCAGCGCCAGCTTGATGTCGAGGGCGGGATGGTCTTTTTGGGCCTGCCGCACTTTCTCGACATACTCGCCCAATTGATCGAGGCGCATGCGCCAGTTGTCAAAATCGTCTTGACGCATGGGGGAGTGGTCGCTGAAGCCGATCTCGCTCAAGCCCAGGGCCATCGCCTGGGCGGCGTATTGCGACGGCTCGCCGGTGGCGTGGCGGCAAAGCGGCGTGTGCATGTGATAATCGGCCGGCATGGGAAAAATAGTGAATAGTGGAGAGTGAGGAATGAATAGTGGTGCTGCGAAGCGCGCGGGGTCACCGGCCCAGGGAGAGATTGCGCAGGACGGCGGCGGTGGAACGGGCCTTGTTCAGGGTGTAAAAGTGCAGGCCCGACACGCCCCGGCGCAGGAGTTCGGCGCATTGCCGGGTGGCGTATTCGATGCCGAATTGCGCGCAGCCTTCGTCGTCGTCCAGGTGTTTTTCCAGGCTGGCCAGCAGCGGGGCTGGCAGGGCCGCGCCGCACAGGGCGGTGAAGCGTTTGATCTGGTGCGCGCTCTGGATCGGGATGATGCCGGGGCAGAGCGGCACGGTCACGCCTTTTTTGCGGAGGTAATCGCGGAAGCGGAAGAAGTCCTCGTTGGCGAAGAAAAGCTGAGTCAAGACGAAATCAGCCCCGCAATCAATCTTGTTTTTCAGGTGGTCCCAGTCCGCCTCGCGGCCTTCGCGGCAGGCGACGTGCCCCTCCGGGAAACCGGCGGTGCCGATGCAGAAGCCGCCCATCTGCTTGATGAACTGCACCAGTTGGCAGGAATACTCGAATCCGCCCTCGGTGCGGGAGAAGACGCCGTTGCCGCCCGGCGGATCGCCGCGCAGGGCTAGGATATTCTTGATGCCCAGCGCCCTGGCCTGTAGGAGCACGGCGCGCAATTCCTCCGCGGTGGCATTGACGCAGGTGAGATGGCACATCGTGGTCAGGCCGTGTTCGCGCTGGATTCTGTCCACGATGGCGAGGGTTTTTTCGCGGGTGCCGCCGCCGGCGCCGTAGGTGACGGAGCAATAATCGGGCTGGAGGGCCTGGAGGGCCGGGAGGGTGGTTTCCAGCAGCGCGCGGTCGCCTTCGGCGGTTTTTGGGGGATAGAACTCGAAGGAGATGACCGGTTGTCCGGTCGCGGCTTTTCGGGCATGAATATCGCGGATAAATTCCATCGGCCAGATTATGGTAATCCCGCCCGCCGTTGCGCCAGCGGAAAATGGGGGGATCGAATCCGCGCGCATCCGGGTTCTTGCGTGCCGCGAGGCCTCTGAATTGGTGAAACCCGAGGAAAACAAAAAAAATGCAAAATGCAGAATGCCCAATCCGTGAAATCCTGAAATCCGTGGTAAAATCCTCGCGAAAATGAGTGAAATTGACCGACAGCAGGGATCGCAAAGAGAAATCAATGGAAGTTGTTCTCTATGTGGTACTTGGATGGGAGAAGGGCGTTGCCCGCAGATGACGGGGCCGATGGACGCAGATGGCTGGCCCTCAAGGAGACCGTACTTGAATTTGGTGCAACCCGTTGAAAACACAGAGGCGGGATTTTGAACAGGAAAGGGAGGGCACGGAATTTCTGTTCTCTGTTTTCGCCCATTAAAACGGACTGGACCTTGCGGAATTGTGCAAATATATGGTTTGATAACATTAAGGGCGAAGTGGCAAGGAAGGTTTCCTTCCGGTAGAACGTTGTTGTCCGAATAAAGAAAAACAACGAACCGAAAGGAAACCGTATGACAATGAAAT
>JBEKUQ010000384.1:0-3981 GCA_049514835.1 Verrucomicrobiota bacterium
AATTGGAAATCCGCGGCAACCCGGTCGAGATCATTCTGCCCAAATACGACTGCCTGCGCTACGATCATATCTGGGGCTTGTGCAAGACTTACGAAAACCTCTGGGTGCCGTGGTTCGGCGGCGCGGTCAACACCTCCGTCTGGTTCGGCTTCGTTCATGGGCGCAAGTGCTTCTTCATCGAGCCGCATTCGGGCGACAATTTTTTCAACCGCAAATGCTTTTACGGGCAGAACGATGACGCGCTGCGCTTCGCCTTTTTTTGCCGTGCGGCGCTCGAGTTCATGTTCAAGACCGGCAAGCACCCGGAAATCATCCACTGTCACGATTGGCAGACGGCGCTCGTGCCGGTGCTCCTTTACGAGATGTATCAGCGCCTGGGGATGCGCCATCCGCGCGTCTGCTTCACCGTCCACAACTTCAAGCACCAGGGCGTGACCGGCGACCACGTGCTGCGGGCGACCGGACTGAACCGCCCGCAATATTTCTTCCAGTACGATCGGCTGCGCGACAACCACAATCGGCACGCCATCAACCTGATGAAAGGTGGAATTGTTTATTCCAATTTTGTGACGACCGTTTCCCCGCGCCACGCGTGGGAGGCCCAGGATGGTGGGCAGGCGCACGGCCTGGAACCGACTTTGCACACCCACCACTACAAATTTGGCGGCGTCCTGAACGGCCTGGACTACGACCAGTTCAACCCCCAGACCGACCCGCACATTCCCGCCCAATACGACGCCGGCCACATCGAGAAAAAATACGAGAACAAACGGGCCTTGCGCAGGCGTTTCTGGCTGGCGGACAACGAGAAACCAATCATTGCCTTTGTCGGCCGCCTCGATCCGCAAAAGGGTTTGGAACTGGTGCGGCACTCGATTTTTTACAGCCTGGGCAACCGCGCGCAATTTGTCCTGCTGGGCAGCAGTCCCGAACGTGGCATCCACGATCATTTTTGGGGGCTGAAAAAGCATTGGAACGACAACCCGGACTGTCATCTGGAAATCGCCTACAGCGATGAACTGGCCCATTTGATTTATGCCGGCGCGGACATGATCGTGGTGCCGAGCCGCTTCGAGCCGTGCGGCCTGGCCCAGCTCATCGCCTTGCGTTATGGCTCCGTGCCGATTGTCCGCTCGGTGGGCGGACTGGCCGACACGGTCTTCGACAAGGACCATTCCCAACGTCCACTGCACGAGCGCAACGGCTATGTCTTTGACCATGCCGACAACCCCGGCGTCGAGTCGGCGTTGCACCGGGCCATCGCCTGCTATTACCAGTTCCCGGACCATTTCCGCCATCTCATGCTCAACGGCATGCGCTGCGACTATTCCTGGAACCAACCGGCGCAGCATTACCTGAACATTTACGATTTTATTCGCGACAAAGAGCCGGCCAAACCCAAAATCGAAGTCATGATTGCCGCCAAGAAGGATTGGGATTCATTGTTGCATGGCCAAAACGCGCAACCGCACCATCTGTTGGGCATGCATCCGCTCACTCAACAGGGCCGCCGCGGGGTGGTGGTGCGGGCCTTTTTGCAGGACGGCCGCGCCTGCGACCTCGTGGATTTTCAGCACGCCCCGGAGGCGCGTTATCCCATGACGAAAATCAACGACCTCGGCTGCTTTCAAACTTTCGTTCCCGACCGGCCGGAAGTTTTTCCCTACCGCCTGCGCGTGGAAAAAAACAACGGCGAAATCCGGCAGTTTTACGATCCCTACAGCTTTCTTCCCACCTTGACCCATCAGGACCTTTACCTGTTCAACGAAGGCACCGAACATCGAATTTACCAGAAGCTCGGCGCCCACCTGCGGGAAATCAACGGCGTCAAGGGCGTCTCCTTCGCGGTTTGGGCGCCCAACGCCAGGCGCGTCTCGGTGGTGGGCGATTTTAACCGTTGGGACGGGCGTTTCTTTCCGATGCGGTCGCTGGGCAATTCCGGCGTGTGGGAAATCTTCATTCCGGGCCTGGAAACGGGCCTGCTCTATAAATATGAAATCCTCCCGCACAAGGGTGCGCTGCGGTTGAAAACCGACCCCTACGGCAGCTACTTTGAAGCGCCGCCCAACAATGCCTCGGTCATCTGGGACGTCGCCGACTACACCTGGGGCGACCAGCCCTGGATGGCGCGCCGGGAAAAAACAGATTGGCTGCGCGCGCCGGTGCTCGTTTATGAAGTTCACCTCGGCTCCTGGCGGCGCAACCTGGAGGACGGCAACCGGCCCTTGAATTACCGCGAGCTTTCCACGGCGCTGGTCGAATACGTCAAGCAGATGGGCTTCACCCATGTCGAGTTCATGCCGCTGGCCGAATATCCGTTCGACGGCTCCTGGGGCTACCAGGTCACCGGGTTTTACGCGCCCACCCATCGCTACGGCACGCCGCGCGACTTCATGTATCTGGTGGAAACACTCCACCAAAACGGCATCGGCGTCATCCTCGATTGGGTGCCGGCGCATTTTCCAAAAGACTTCTTTGCGCTGCCTCATTTTGACGGCGACCACCTTTACGAGCATGCCGATCCGCGCCAGGGCGAACACCAGGATTGGGGCACCCTGATCTTCAACTACGCGCGGCCCGAAGTGCGCTGCTTTTTGCTGGGCAGCGCCATGACCTGGCTGGACCGCTATCACTTTGACGGCCTGCGCCTGGACGCCGTCGCTTCGATGCTCTACCTGGATTACTCGCGCCAGCCGGGCCAGTGGATTCCAAACCAATTCGGCGGACGGGAAAACCTGGATGCCATTGATTTCCTCCGCTACGCCAACACCACCGTCCACAAATATTTTCCCGGCGCTCTCATGATTGCCGAGGAATCCACCGCCTGGGGCGGCGTCACCAGGCCGGCCGGGGAAAACGGCCTGGGCTTCGATCTCAAGTGGAACATGGGCTGGATGCACGACACACTGGAGTATTTCAAAAAGGACCCCATCTACCGCAAATATCACCTCAACCAGCTCACCTTCGGCATGATTTATCAAAACACCGAACGGTTCATGATGGCTTTATCCCATGACGAAGTGGTCCATGGCAAATGTTCCCTCCTCATCAAGATGGGCGCCCAGCACATCCCCGACAAGGCCCGCCAGTTGCGCGCGCTTTACGCCTGGATGTGGGGCTGGCCGGGCAAGAAAACCCTCTTCATGGGCGGCGAATTTGGCCAGTCCTCCGAATGGGCTTACGACAAAAGCCTGGACTGGCATCTCCTGCAATACCTTGACCACGAGGGCACCCGCCTGCTGGTCGCCGACCTCAATCAATTCTACTTGCAGCACCGCTTCCTGAGCGAGTCGGACTACGATTTCCAAAGTTTCCAGTGGATCAATAACAACGACGCCGACGCCAGCGTGATCAGCTTCGTGCGCTTTGGCGCCCGGCCCGATGAAATTCTGCTGGTCCTCGCCAATTTCACACCCACTCCCCGTCTCAGTTACCGCGTCGGCGTGCCCCGCGAAGGCACTTGGGTCGAAGTCCTGAATACCAACTCCAGGAAATACGGCGGCGGCGGCGAGGGCAACATCGAAGGCGTTAGAAGCCAGCCCATCAAATGGGATGGACGGCCCCAGGCGATTGACTTGTTTCTCCCCGGCATGACGGCGATGTTCTTCTTGTTCACTCCGGTTCCTGCCGCCGAAAAGCAAGCAAGCCCGGCGATGCAGAAAACCGCGCCCAAGAAATAATCCAACGCCACCCGCCAACATTTCTGCCCTATGCGAAAGGTTTTCCACGCCCTCATGTTGAACCTCCGCCAGCCCGCCGGCAATTTCTGGCCAACAACGGATGGGAAGCCAGGGAAATTCTCTGCGCCTTGTCCCGGATGCCGCTGGCGCTCCGGGATTACGAGGACGTGACCCGGTGCATTTGAGCCTTTCGGGCACGCCCCTGGAGACACTGGCCAACCCGGCGCCCAATTCAGTTGGCGAGAGTCGCACAAGTCGTTGCGCCCTGGGCAATGGTTCGGTTGAGCATCCACCAAGCTCA
>JBEKUQ010000385.1:0-3979 GCA_049514835.1 Verrucomicrobiota bacterium
ATTCGTCCAGGGCCAGCGTGCGCAGGAATAGGCCGCCCCGGATCAACCGGTCATCACCCGAGGCGTCCAGCTTCCTCATGGGGCGGTTGGAGGTCATCAGATGCCTCAGATGTTCGCGATGGACGGTGGTGTCAGAGTTGACCTTCATGGTCCGGAACTTCAGACAGTGAAAGCGGGCCCCAAGGTGGCCGATGCGTTCCTGGCGGAACAGGACTGGGCCGCAAGAGACGAATTTGATCCAAACGGCGACCAGAAATGCCAAAGGCAGCCAAACCGGCGCCGCCAGAACCACGAGGGAGCAATCCAAAACCCGCTTCGACGCTGGCACCCTGCTGCGCGCGATCAGGTCCGAGACACAGTCAATTCTCTCTTGAGGGGAGTGGTTATTCAGGATGGAACTCATACAGGATTTAGCGTCGTGCGGCCTTTGAAAAAGTCATTTTGGTTTCGCCATTACTCACGGCGACCCGGAGGCGGATGCCGCCGCGGATGCCGCAATAAATATCAGTATAAACTTAGCGCCTAATCTGGCAATTTCGTCCCGTATCCCTGCTGCCCCAACCCTCATCATCAAACGATGCGCAAGGCCTGTTCGCCCGTCATTCTTTCTCGCGTCGTCCCGTTCAGCAGGCTCAACTGCATGAATGGACGACGCGAACTGCATCAATGTCCGCGTGTCAGAATCCTAATGAAGTCCTGCCGCAAAAGCGTTTGGGCAAGGCTCCGCACTTGCTGGCCCGGCCATTTCCGCGTCAGCATTAATCCGTCTCCGCCCTTTTTCCTGTCGCACACTGGTTTTTGCGATTGCTCTGTCCAATCACCCTCGCGACAAATGTTTAAACTGACGAACTACTTTGAAGCCAATAAGGGCAGGCGATCCGCCAGGCGTTGATGTAACAATTTCAACGAGCTTCGATCCACTTCTGCCAAGGTGGGTCGGCCCAAGAAGTCCAGCAGGATTTGTACCCTTCTCACGGCTGGCAAAGCCCGAACCACCATGGCGGAGTACCCCAGGAACGCCCCGTCGGCTATGACCACTTCGGCCCCGGCCTTCAATCCGTCCTGCGCGGCCATCGGCTCCTCCGACTCGAAACATTGGCGCAATTCCTCAATGGCCCCGTCAGGAACCACCGGAATCCGCCGCCCAAAATGAACCAAACTGCTGATTCCGGTGACGTGCCGGATGTCCTCCATGCGCTCCTCCAGAAGGCAGCGAACAAAAATATAACAGGGAAAAAGCGGCTCGACCACCCGCAGGACGCCCCGCCGCGTGGCCCGCTCCATGCGCAGGCGTGGATGAAAGACTTCCAGCCCCAGCCTCCTTTGCACGTTGGCCGCGGCGATGTGCTCGTGCTTGGGCTTGGTCCTGGCGCAGTACCAAGCTGGCTCGGCTGCTGGCAACCTCAAAATCATAAGGAGCCTCCCTCGCGACGTCCGCCTGGACTTTGTTTGCCGAGGTTGCGTGCCGCCGAATCCTGCCGGTTGTCAAACAAAAAGAACCCCGCGCGCCTTGACTGTGGCGAACGCCGGGTCCCCGCTGTTTTGTAAGGTCTTACGCTCATCGAAACAACAGCAAATCTGCAATTAAAAGCGGACGGAAAACCATCGCCGCTACAGCCATTCCACTTTTCACTGCGACATTAGCGGCAAAGAATAGCACTGGTCTGCGTATTGTCAAGCTTTTCGATGTCACAAAATCGTGTCAAAAGCATTAACCGGGACACCATAAGATACCTATCGGCGAAAAAATGCAAGCTGAAAGTGGGATTTTGTGGGATGGAGTGGGATTTGCCTGGCAAGAGCGCCGGCCAAAAGGGAAGCGAGTCCATTGGGAGGCGACCCAGGCGGGGAAAAGGGACGTTCAGATATGCCTTGATTACAAGCACTTGCGCATTTTCGAGAACTGTCCGAACCTAGTTGGCTCTGGTAATGCTGTCGTTTTCTGCTCCTTCCGGCGTTTTCCGCCGTTTTCCGCCTTTTTACCGTTTTTCCCCGTTTTTTGCGCGGTGGCAGGGCCAGATATTCCAGAAATTGAGAATTGACCAGGGCGAGGGCGGTGGTTAGGCTGCAGGCCGAAATATGCGTCATACAATATCGGTGCTGGTGGAGAACAAGTTCGGCGTGCTCACGCGGGTGGCCGGACTTTTCAGCGGGCGCGGCTACAACATAGAATCGCTGAACGTGGCGCCGACGGGGGAACCGGCCACGTCGCGCATGACGATCGTGACGAGCGGGGACGACGCCACGCTGGATCAAATCGTCAAGCAGCTCAACAAGCTGGTGAACGTGCTGGAGGTGATCAATTTCGGGGAGCATGATTTTATAGACCGGGAACTGGTCTTGGTGCGGGTGTCGGTGGACGCCAGGTCGCGGGCGGAGATCATGCAGATGACGGATATATTCCGGGCGAAAATCGTGGATGTGCAGCCCCGGAGCATGACCATCGAGATCACGGGCAACGAAAGCAAGGTGGAGAAGTTTCTCGTGCTGATGCAGAGTTTTGGCGTGGAAGAATTGACGCGCACGGGGAAGATCGCCCTGGCCCGCAAACCCTCTTCCACGCAGTAATTGACAGTTCACCATTCATTATCCCCCAACCACAATTCGCCATGCCAGCCAAAGTTTATAGCGACAAAGACGCCGACTTGAAACACCTGCAAAACAAAACCCTGGCGGTGCTGGGATTCGGCTCGCAGGGCCACGCCCACGCGCTGAACCTCAAGGACAGCGGGTGCAAGGTGATCATCGGGCTGTATGAGGGGAGCAAATCCATACCCGTGGCGCAGTCCAAGGGATTTGAAGTGGTGAGCACGGGGGAAGCGGTGCGGCGGGCGGAGGTGATATTTGTGGCGATTCCGGACACCAAACAGGCGAAAGTATATCGAGAGGACATCGCGCCCAACCTGGCGCCGGGCAAGACGCTTTTGTTCTCGCATGGATTCTCGATTCACTTCAAGACGGTGGCGCCGCCGGCCAATGTCAACGTCATCCTGGTTGCGCCCAAAGGGCCGGGGCACATCGTGCGGCGGCAGTATGTGGAAGGCAAAGGGGTGCCGTCGCTGATCGGGGTTTACCAGGACCCGGGCAAGAACTCCAAGCAAGTGGCGCTGGCGTGGGCCAAGGGCATCGGCGCGACGCGCGCGGGCGTGCTCCAGACCACTTTCAAGGAGGAAACGGAAACCGATCTGTTCGGCGAACAAACCGTTTTGTGCGGCGGCGCCTCCGCCCTCATTCAGGCCGGGTTCGAGACGTTGGTGGAGGCGGGCTACCAGCCCGAGATGGCGTATTTTGAATGTCTGCACGAATTGAAATTGATCGTAGATTTGATGAATGAAGCCGGCATCAGCGGGATGCGCTTCTCCGTCTCCGAGACGGCGAAATGGGGCGACGTGAGCGTGGGGCCGAAGATCATTGATGGGTCGGTGAAGAAGCGGATGAAGGCGGCGTTGAAGGACATCCAGTCGGGCAAATTCGCGCAAGGCTGGATCAAGGAATACAACAGCGGCTACAAAAACTACAACCGTCTGCTCAAAGCCGGGGAAAAGCATCCCGTGGAAAAAGTCGGCCAGCGGCTGCGCGGCTTGATGCCGTGGATGAAGAAGCACTCGATCAAAGGCGCGCAGGCGGCGTATTGAGGCGGGCGCGCTGCCAAGGCGGCAGCGTGAATAGTGAATAGTGAATTGAGAATAGTGAATGGGGAAAGAAATCGAGTCGGGGCTCGATCCCGACAGGTCGGGACCATCTACCGGGAGTTTTCAATTATCCCATTTGAAGGAGGTGAGGAGGCCGTTTTTGAAATCCAGGTCGGCGAGGGCGGCGTTGCCATAGGTGTCGTGGTGGAAACTGACGCGCAGGCTGAGATTGGCCGACGCATCGGTTTGAGGAGCCTGGCCGGCGGAAGCGCCGCCGGTTTGGGTTGAATCGCGCGAAGCAATGACCCAGCCGTTTTGGCCGGCGTCTCCAAGAGCGGCCACGCCGG
>JBEKUQ010000386.1:0-3973 GCA_049514835.1 Verrucomicrobiota bacterium
GTCCAGCGCCAGGCCGGTCGGTTGTGCGGCTGGATAATTGGTCGAGTCGTAACGCGCCACCCAGAGTTGGTTCCCATTCGGGGCATATTTGATGGTTGCATACCCGAGGCCGCCATTGGTATTTTGGGAAAAACCGGTTACATAAATGTTTCCGTTCGTATCCAGGGCCATTTTCACGGCCTGATTGGTGCCATTGGTGATGCCGTTGTTGTAGCGAGCGACCCAGGCCTGCTGGATTTGGGCATGGGATAGGGAGTTAACCGCAAAGAACGCAAGGAGCGCAGAGAAGACCATTCGTAGATGCTTTTGACGCATGCGGCGGTCATAGACCGCCGCTACAATTGGAGCGGGGGTGTTGAGCGGGGGAGGCATCAGAGCCATTTCATGCGGATGAGCCACATTTTGACGAGCTGGGTGAGGACGACGTAACAGAGGAGTGTGGCGAAGAGAATGGGCCAGAAAAGCCAGGGGAGCGGCACCAGGCCGAGCATTTTGGCCAGGGGCGAGTAGGGAAGCCAGGCGGAAACGGCCATGATGGTCACAGTGGTCAGGGTGAGGGCGGTGCTGGCGCGGGCCTGGAGGAAAGGAATCTGGCGGGTGCGGATGACGTGAATGATGAGGGTCTGGGTCATGAGCGACTCGACAAACCAGCCGGTATGAAAAAGGTCCGCGCCGGAGGGGACCCAGCAATGGAACAGATTCAACATGACGAAAAAGGTGGTGTAATCGAAAATGGAACTGACCGGGCCGATGAACAAAATGAACCGCGTGATTTCGCCCATGTCCCAGGGCTGCGGTTTGGCGATGAGGTTGACGTTGACGTTGTCGGTGGGAATGGCGACCTGGGAGAAATCATAGAGGAGGTTGTTGGTGAGGATTTGAATGGGGAGCATGGGCTGGTAGGGCAAAAAGGCGCTGGCGCCCAGGACGCTGAACATGTTGCCGAAGTTGGAGCTGGCGCCCATGCGGATGTATTTGAGGATGTTGACGAAGACTTTGCGGCCTTCGAGCACGCCTTCCTCCAGGACCATCAGGTTCTTTTCCAGGAGGATCATGTCGGCGGATTCCTTGGCGATGTCCACCGCGTTGTCCACGGAGATGCCGACGTCGGCGGCGCGGAGGGCGGGAGCGTCATTGATGCCGTCGCCCATGAAGCCGACGACGCGTCCGTTGTGGCGGAGGGCCTCGACGATGCGCTGTTTGTGGGTGGGGGAGAGGCGGGCGAAGACCTGGGTGGTTTCCACCGCCTGGGCCAGTTGTTCGTCGGTCATGCTTTCCACGGCGCTGCCCAGCACGATCAGGCCGGTGTCCAGGCCGACGTCTTTGCAGACTTTGCGGGTGACGAGATCGTTGTCGCCGGTGAGGACCTTGACGGTGACGCCGTTGTGCTGCAAGGCGGCGATGGCCTGGCCGGCGGTTTCCTTGGGGGGATCGAGGAAGGCGATGTAGCCCTTGAGGATCAAATCGGCTTCGTCGGCCTTGGAGTAGGCGGCGCGTTTATCCAGCGGGCGGGAGGCGACGGCGAGAACGCGGAAGCCGTCGGCGCTCAAATCGTTGTATTCCTGGATGAGATCGCCGATGAGAATGGGTTCCATGGGCAGGATTTCGCCCTCGCTTTCGAACTGGGTGCAATGGGCGAAAACGGCTTCGGGCGCGCCCTTGGTGAGGAGGCGGTAATCATGGCCGGGCGTTTCGACGATGACGGACATCATCTTGCGGGAGAAATCGAACGGGATTTCGTCCACCTTTTTATAATTGTCAATACAAAGTTTCTGCTGGGCGTCCGGATGGCTCAAGACGGCGCGGTCGAGGACGTTTTTCAGGCCGGTCTGGAAATGGCTGATGAGGTAGGCATCGAGCAGGACGGGGTCGCTCTCTTTTTTGAACACGTCGCAATAAATTTCGAGGATGACGTGGTCGCGGGTGAGGGTGCCGGTCTTGTCGGTGCAAAGCACGTTCATGGCGCCGAAGTTCTGGATGGAGTTGAGGCGTTTGACGATGACCTTTTTGCGGGCCATGGCCATGGCCCCCTTGGAGAGGCAGACCGAGACAATCATCGGCAGCATTTCCGGGGTCAGGCCCACCGCCACGGCGAGGGCGAAGAGGAAGGCGCCGCCCCAGTCATGCTTGCCGCTTTTTTTCAATTCCGCCGGATACGCGTCCTCCAGGAGCAGCCGGTTGAGCCTGAAATCATGCCGGCCCGGATGCTTGAGCCGGGACTGGGTTTCCGGTCCCAAGGAGACGCCGGCGAAGCGTTTTTCGTCGTAGATGGACGGCCCGGAGACCACGAAGTTCAAGTTGGAAACGAGAAGGTTGGGCAGATCATCCCGGTCGGCGGGGGAGAGTTGGAAAGCCGCCAGGGCTGCCTTGGAGGCGGGGTCCATTTGGTCATTCAAGAAGGCCGATACCGGGTCGGCCTTGGCCGCCAGTTTGGCGGCAAGGGAAGGGAATTTGACGAGGTCATCGTCCGCCACCTGGGAGGGCGATTTGCTCAAGGAGTTGATAAAGAAAACGGCGGGCACCATGAGCAGCATGAAGGTGAGCATGAGGTAGGTGAATTTCTTGATGCCCTTGTCGAAACTGGTTTCGATCGGCTGCGTGGTCATGCTGCTGGCAATGCCGCCCAAGTAAGTGCGGGGGCCGGTTTCGACGACGACGGCCTGGGCGGCGCCGCTTTCCACGCTGGTGCCGAGAAAGCAGAGGTTGGCAAAATCAAGGGGCGCAATGTTTTCCCGCGTCTCCCGGGCGTCAAATTTTTCGACGGGCAAAGATTCGCCGGTGAGGGTGGCCTGGATGATGAACAAATCCTTGGCGGAGAGAATGCGCACGTCCGCCGGGATCATGTCGCCGGCGGACAATTTGACGATGTCGCCGGGGACCAGGCGCTGCAAGGGGATTTCGGCAGGATGGCCGTCGCGGCTGACGGTGGCGGTGACCTTGATCATGGCCTTGAGCTTGGCGGCGGCGGAGTCGGCCTTGGATTCCTGGATGAAGCGCAGGGCGACGCCGAGGATGACCATGAGGACCATGAGCCAGGCGCCGACGAAATCGCTGGTTTCCTGGGCGGTGGAGAAGCTGATGATGGCGAGAACGGTCAAGAGAATGACCAAAGGATTGCGGACGGCGTGGAACAGGCGGGTGGACCAAGTGTGACGTATCTCGGTGGCGACTTCGTTGGGGCCGGCCTGGGCCAGGCGCTCTTCCGCCACGGCTTCGGTCAACCCTTCCGGGCTGGTATCCAGCTTGCGCAAGGTATCCGCCGCCTCCATCCGGCCCGCTTCGACCAAGAGGGCGGAGACCCGCCCGCTGGCGGGCTTGCGTTTTGGCGGCGGAGCCGGGATGTTGGATGGGTTGTTCATGCCGTCACAATTGGCGGCGGCGAATAAACCACAAATTCAGACAATACGCACGGGAAAAGCGCGGTGTGTTTCGTATCCCGAATCATTAGCGACAGGCTCCCGGCTGCACCCAAAAGGTGATCCGGTTTGGAAGGAAGATTCCGTCGGCGAGACGCCGACGGGTGCAACCGGGACGGTCGCGCTCCCCAGAAAGTAGCTAATGATTGGGGTTTCGTATTTTTGGGTTCGTCGCTGTTTTGGGTGGGATGTCAGAAACAGTTAAAATAACTTGATCAGGCTTGATCAGGCTTGATTGCGGGCAGTTCTCCGCCGGGAGGAGAGGTGGCGGGTAGTCCTGAGTCGAGCGGCAGGCTCGACGCTACAACGGCTGGCCCGGCGGATGGTTGTGAAGCGAGCGGCAGGCCCGATGCTGCAACGGCTGGTGCGGTGGCGGGAATGGGGCGGGCCGGGCGACGGACGGCTGGTTTTCTGACATGGCGGCGCGCATTGGACTGCGTGTGGCGGGAACGATGTCCGGGTTTGGATTTGCGAATGCCGGGGGCGGTTTGTCTTTTCCGGAGCGTTGCCGGGGCGGCCGGGTGTTCGGTCTGGTTTTGGGAGGGTTTATTGGCTGG